>JASHXZ010000043.1 GCA_030043285.1 Xanthobacteraceae bacterium
CGGCTTTTGCGAGCGCAATACGCAGTTTCAGCCGGAGCTTCCGTTTGACCGCTGAGGCTGGCGAGCGGCATCGGAGCCGCCTCTGGGCCGCATCGATGCAGTGAACGAATGGTCAAGACATTCGCCGCAAATTGACGCGCATTCGCCGCCGTCAGCGCGGCGAATAAACCGACTTTTTAGCCTGTTATTTAAACTGATCTTAGCGCGGGCGCGGTAGGGTCTGCCTCAAAGCGGCGGGAAACAGGGCCCGCCGGCGATAAAAATCGCAAGCTGGGAAAGGCGTCATCATGAAAGCCGTCGTCAAGACGGTCGAGCCCGCCGACCGTGAGGCGCGCTTCGACCATATCCGGCCGCACTATCTGGAGGCGCTGACTTTGGTCGAGCGTCTGCATCGGCGGCTGCTCGATGTCATCAAGGATGAGTTCGATCGCCGCGGCCGCGCCGACATCAATTCGGTGCAGGCGCTGCTGCTCTACAATATCGGCGACAAGGAGCTGACCGCCGGCGAGTTGCGCACCCGCGGCTACTATCTCGGCTCCAACGTCTCGTACAATCTGAAGAAGCTGGTCGAGATGGGCTTCCTCGACCATCAGCGCTCGCGCGTCGACCGGCGCTCGGTGCGCATCAAGCTCACCGAAAAGGGCCGCGACGTCAGCGGCGTCGTCGACGCGCTCTACCATAAGCACGTGCGCACCGTGGAGCAGGTCGGCGGCATCAGCGCCGACGAGTTTTCCGTGCTCAACAAGGCGCTGCATCGGCTCGAACGCTTCTGGACCGACCAGATCCTCTACCGGCTGTAAGGGCGATCGTCGCCAGCCATTCTCGAGGCACTGGCGTAACCTTGGCCCCGGCAGCAATGCCGGGGCCCTTTTTGATATTCGCTTGTATCCCGTCATCCTGAGGCGGCCGCGCGAAGCGCGGCCCTCGAAGGATGCGGCCGATACGCTGAGGCCGTCGCCCTTCGAGGCTCAATGGGCTTGCACCGCAGGCGCGGGCATAGGCCGCCTCACCTTATCCGCTGCGGCTTGACATCAGCGGCGGGATATGAGAACGTAACGAGAACATTTCCGGCTGTGACCCGGCAGAGAAGCGGTGAGATTGCCCGTGAACCCAGCAATGTTTGGCACCGGCGGACCTCGTCGACGCGCTCTGACGAAACAGGCTGACACACGATCGCTACCGAAGAAAATGCAAATTATGGAAGAAGCAGAGGGTGCGTCGATCGGAGTCCGCTTCCGCCAGAATTCATTCACCGTCAACGAGAATTCATCTATTGTCCCATGCACCTCTGTAAAAGTAGCGAGTGTGTCGATGGGCGAAACACAGATTGAATGGACAGACGCGACCTGGAATCCGGTTGCCGGTTGTACCATCGTGAGCGCGGGTTGCACCAATTGCTACGCCATGGAGATGGCGAGGCGATTGGACGCCATGCAGATCGAGAAATACAAGGGGCTCACAAGGCGTAGTGGGAGGCGGACTATATGGAACGGGGTTATTCGTGAAGATGTGAATGCTCTCGACATTCCCTTAAAGTGGAAAAAACCCAAAAAGATATTTGTCAACTCCATGAGTGATCTATTCCATGAGCGAGTCAGTGATGGTTTTATCGTAGCCGTTTGGAATATAATGCGGAAAACACGACATCACCATTATCAGATATTGACGAAACGTCCGGAGCGTATGGCGCAGCTCATAGGCGGACAAATCGGGGACGTTCTCCCGAACGTTTGGCTTGGTACCAGCGTGGAGAATTCGGAAGTTATCAAGAGAGTTGATCAACTGCGGAAAGTATCCGCCGCAATTCGTTTCGTTTCATTTGAGCCACTAATAGGCGCTGTCGGTCCCGTCAATCTTAGTGGCATACAGTGGGCGATTGTCGGCGGCGAGAGTGGCAGAGGTGCTCGACCTATCCGCGAGGAATGGATCGATGAGATCTACGATCAGTGCTCGCTGTATAACACGACGTTCTTTTTTAAGCAGTGGGGCGCATGGGGCAAAGACAATAAGCGGAGATCGAAGAAAGCTAACGGTCGAATTTATCGCGATAAAGTCTGGGACGATATGCCGAGTGCAGCGCAGCAGGCTGAATTTAGCTTTTCTTAGCGGTAGTCGGGAGGAGAATGGTAGAAAAGCCCTACGAATGGAATGTTGGTGCGGTTCTCCAAGAGCATTCCAGACGAAAACACAAGATTATCCGCGAATATTTCTCGCGGTACCTTGCTGTTCGATGTCAACTGCCGCAGCAAGCGCGCTTTCGTCTAGCTATTGCAGAGGGGTTTTCCGGCGGTGGCCGCTATGCTTGCGGGTCTCCGGGATCGCCAATCGTGTTTATCGAAGAGCTGCGGGCCGCAGCAGAACGCTTCAATCTTAAGCGAACAACCGAAGGAATGACCTCACTCGATATCGAGTGCCTGATTGTTTTAAACGACGAAAATCGAGGCGCGATCGAACTATTGAAGACGCATGTCGAACCATTGTTGGCGGCTATTAACGTAGAAGTTCCAAAACTCCACTTAAGGGTAGTGTACCTCAACGAGCCGTTTGAATCTGCCTATCCGCGCATCAAAGAGCTCATCGAAAGCGGAAGTTATCGGAACGTCCTATTCAATCTCGACCAGTACGGCAGCAGTCACGTCCAACGTAGCACGCTCGCCGACATCATGGTCTCATTCACCTCTGCCGAAATCTTCTACACGTTTTCGATCGATGCTTTCCTCGCATTTCTAAGTAGGACAGACCCGCAGTTGCTCGCGTCGCAGCTTGGGTTTCTTGGATTGTCGCCTACGGATTTAGCGGCTTTGGAAGGAGTAATGAGTAACAGAGACTGGCTTGGTGCTGCTGAACGCATGGTATTCTCAGCGTTTCGAACCTGTGCGCGTTATTTCAGTCCATTTTCAATAAATAATCCCGATGGCTGGCGTTATTGGCTGGTGCATCTGGCAAGCAGCTATCGTGCACGCCAAGAATACAACAATGTGCTGCATCAGAATAGCACCATGCAAGCTCACTTTGGGCGATCCGGCCTTCACATGCTATCGTTCGACCCGGATGATGAGGCAAACGGGCTTTATCTATTCGATCTATCCGGTCGAACAAGAGCTAAGGAACAGCTTTCGGACGATATACCAAGGCTCGTGACAGAATTTGGAGATGCCGTCGGCTTAGGTGAGTTCTACGCCAGCATTTACAATATGACGCCTGCGCACATGGATGACATTCACGCTGCCATTTTCGATAATCCCGACCTTGAAGTTGTAACGGAAACAGGTGGAGAAAGGCGTAAGTCAACGACTATAGGTCCGGAAGATACGTTGCGCTTGAAGCGTCAGCATAGTTTTTTTCCAATATTCCTTGGTAGAGAGAAAAAGTGAGTGCCGCAGGGCCTCGCTCCAATCAAATCCGCGCGCCGATCCACGTCAGCACCGGGAACGGCGTGAACAGCTGGATCAGCACTGCTATGAGCGCGATCAGGATCACGTAGGCCAAAGCCTCGCGCAGGATGCGCCAGCGGAGCGGCGGGTAGGGCGGCTTGTCGCCCTCGGGCCAGGCGAACTGCTTCTCCCAGACGTCCTGCGGGCAATCGCGCGGCCGGATGCGTTCGAGCGGCAGCCAGGCGCGATAAGCGGCGATGCCGCGCTCGCGGGCGATGGTGGTGCGCAGCCACAGAAAGTTGGTCAAGCCGGCGAAGTCGATCAGCAGCCGCACGACGATGCGCAAGATAGTGAAGATCGCCAGGCAGATGATATAGACGTAGACGATCATCACGCTGTCGGTCAGCAGCGATTTGCTGAAGGTGCGCAGCCGCACCAGATGGTCGGAGACGAGCTGCACGGTGCCGTCGACGGCCTTGTCGAGCGCATCGGCGATCTCGCTCAGCACGGCGCGGTTGTCGGAAAAGTTCTCCAACAGCAGGATGAGCGCGACGACGACGCCGAACTGCACCAGCCGCGAACTCGCAAGCCGCCGGATCGGCGCTGCAATGAGCCGGATCAGACCCATGATCGCTCCCGCGCCAAGGTGTTGGGCGCGCCCTCAAAACCGTGCCCGACTATAGGGGCGGTTTGGCGGCCACAAAACCGCCGGAGCCTCAATGCATGGCGTTGCCTTTGGTTCGCGGTGCGGCTGTGCTACGTTTTTGCGCTGCGGGGTGGCTTCGGCGCATTGGCTCGGCTGGCGGTGCGTTTTGACGGGTTCGGGGTTCATGAACGACAGCAGGCGAAGGGTTCTTGGCGCCGCGCCGGATCGGCGGCGGTTTCTGCGGCGGCTCCTCGGCGGGGCGGCGCTGGTCACGGGTGGCGCCGTCACGCGAAAAGAAGCGGCGGCCGATCCTGCTCTCGATGCGCTGTTCGGCGACCAAGGCGGTGGCGGTTTCGGCCAGTCCTTCGACCAGCGCTCGCGCACCATCCGCATGCCGCAGCGCTCGGCGCCGATGCTCTCGCCCCACACCGCGGAAATGACCCAGGAGGCCGTCGCCACCTACGACGGCATCGTGGCGCGGGGCGGCTGGCCGCAAGTGCCGCCGGTCGACGAGTTGCGGCTCGGCATGCGCCACCCGAGCGTCATCGACCTGCGCAACCGGCTCGCGGTCTCCGGCGACCTCGATCCGCACGCGGTCGGCAACGACACCTACGATTCCTATGTCGAGGCGGCGGTGCGCCGGTTTCAGACCCGGCACGGGCTCGACGCCGATGGCGTGGTGCGCCAGGCGACGCTGCTCGCCATGAACGTGCCGGCGGAGCAGCGGCGCGACCAGCTCAAGATCAATATCGGCCGGCTCAAGACGCTGACCGGCAATCTTGGGCCGCGCTACGTGGTCTGCAACATTCCGGCGGCCCGCATCGAGGCGATCGAGCACGACGTCGCGGTGTCGCGCCACACCGCCGTGGTCGGCAAGCCGGACCGGGCCTCGCCCGACATCAACTCGAAGATCGTCGAGATCAATTTCAATCCGTACTGGACCGTGCCGGTCTCCATCGTGCGCAAGGATCTGATCCCGCTGATGCAGAAGGAGCCGGATTACCTGACCCGGTATCACATCCGCATCTTCGACAAGAAACATGACGAACTGCAGCCGTCGCAGATCAACTGGTACTCCGACGACGCCGTCGACTACATGTTCAAGCAGGATCCCGGCTCGTTCAATTCGCTCGGCTCGATCCGCATCAGCTTTCCGAGCGCGTTCGGCGTCTACATGCACGACACGCCGCTGAAGAATCTGTTCGGCGACAATTTCCGCTTTCATTCGTCGGGTTGCGTGCGGGTGCAGAACGTGCGCCAGCTGGTCTACTGGCTGCTCGACGAGACCAAGGGCTGGACGCCGCAAAAGATCGACGAGTCGATCGAATCCGGCGAGCAGATCAACGCGCGCCTCGTCAAGCCGGTGCCGCTGCATTGGGTCTACGTCACGGCCTGGTCGGCCTCCGACGGCGTCGTCCAGTTCCGCGAAGACATTTACAGCCGCGACGGCCTCGGCGGCCCGGCAATCCCGGCGACCACGAAGCTGTAGCGCGCGCGGATGGCGCGATGCCGTTTTCGCTGAACCTTTATCACGACCAGGTCGGCGTCGAGGGCGCGAGCGCTTCGGCGTTGGCGCCGGCGCATCGTTTGCTTTACGTGCGCTATGGCCGCGTCGTCATCAACGACCGGACCATGGGCGCCGACGAGGCAGTCTATTCCGACGCCCCGCTTGCGCTAAAATCCGCTGGCGAA
>JASHXZ010000044.1 GCA_030043285.1 Xanthobacteraceae bacterium
CTCGTTGCCGCCGACCACGGTGCCTACGAGGGTGAGCTGCAATTGTTCAGGTGCGACGGCCGCCGCGCGTGGTTTTGGCGGTGGCGGTGCGGCGATGGCCTGCGCTGGTGGCCGCCGCGAGGGAGAGAACAACGGCCGCTCGCGAGTGGACGACAGCGACTCCAGAGGAATCACCCATAACTGATTGCCGGTTTGCAGTCCTCGCTCGTCGTTCCGCCCGGGTTTGACCGCAGTGTTGACGAATGGCGTGAGCCTGGTCTCCATCAGGCCGCGTTGCACCGGCGTTGTTGCGGCATAAGCACAAGGCGGCAGCCAGCCTATCGCGAGAATGCCGGACATGAATCGCAGCATCCAATATCGCATGGTCCCACGCCTGCCGAGTTCCGCAGCCAAGTTTGAGGTAGTGTAATCTAGCAAAGGTAGAAGGGCCACTTCTTTTTTCTCCGTTTGAGCCTTGCCGGACGCCAGGCGCATCCGCAGGTTGTGTTCGGCTCCTTTACTCAAGTACGTTTTCACCGCGACCACTGCGTGGAGCTCATGACAATCCCCGGGTCCGCAGCGCACCACTGAGTACTGCGCTGCGCCCGGAAAACACAGTGATGTCAGGCGCTAATTACTGCGCGTTATTATTGCCTGACCCGCCCGAGATCGGTGGAATGGAGGCGGGAATCGCCGAAACCGTGTAGCCCTTGACCTCCAGGGTCCAGTCCGAATCGATCGCTGGATCCGCTCCGGCATATGGCAGAAACAGCGTCAGATTCGACACATAGAGCGTGCGGCCGTCCGGGCTGAAGGCCAGACTCGCCGGGAACAGAAAACCCTGAGCGATGCCGTTCTGGTCGATGCCGTCGAAATCACCGAGCTTGGCGATCACCTTTGCCAGCGTGGCGCCGGTCACCGGGTTCTTAGCCTTGGGATCGATGACGACGATCTCGTCCTCCTGGTTGGAGCAGATCCAGATGTTGCCGGCGCGGTCGACCATGATGCCGTCTGGCGCGTTGATGCCGGTGATCAGGATCGAGGGCGTGCCAGGAACGAGCGTGCCGTTATTGTTGGTCACCGGGATCTGGATGATCTGGTGAAACGCCGTGTCGGCTACGTACATGACGGAGAAATCATTGCTGAACTCGATGCCGTTGGCGCCGAACGGCGGCGTCAATCCCGATCCCGGCCCGAGCAGCGACGGGAAGTTGACCCATGGCTTGAACTGGCAGCCGCCGCAATTCGGCGGCGCTGTCCAGATGACGCCCTGGAAGGAATCCGACACGTAGACATTGCCGGAATGGTCGAAGGTGAGCGCATTGATGCCGGGTACCGTTCCCGAGCCGGCCACGGTCGGGATTGTCCCGAACACGCTGAACGCGCCAGTCTGCGGGTCGACATCGAGCACGTTGGCGGTGCCGGTCGCCTGCCCGGAGCCGAAGTCGAGCACCAATAGGTGATTGTTAACCGGATTGAACGCGAGGCCGAGCATGTGGGGGCTTGCCGCCGGCGAACCGCTCAGGGTCACTTGCCGGATGACCTTGCCGCTGGGATTGATGACGAACAGATCCGCAGGCCCCGTGGTCGAGCCCGTGGTGTTGAAGCCGAACGAGGGTACGTAGACATTGCCGTCGGGCCCGACCGTGAGCCCTTCGACGCTGCTCGGCGCACCCGACTTCAAGGGCGGCAGTACAGTGAGCGTCTGCACCTGCCCGCGATCCCACGCCGTCGCCGGTGCCGCAGCGAGCAGCGTCAGTGCCAGCGCCGAGCCGGCCGCGGTCGCGAGGGCCGCACCGATCTTCGATCGTGCCATGTCGTCCTCCCTGTTTCCCTGAATTGATTACTTCGCGCCTGACCGCTGCGCCCATTCTCCGGGTGTGCGGCAAGCACCTTTTAGCTTGAACGCTGGGCTCCGCAAAGGTTGTAATAATTTTCAAGGTCGAAAACTTGGCCATGTCCGTGCAACGCCAAAATCATGTCATCGTTCGGACATGCTGATAGGCCAGACTAGCACAGCGGCCGCTGTCCGGAAGCAGCGGACGATGCTCGCCACGGCCAGCACAGGCCGCAGGGCATTGGTCCTCGTATGCTTCTAACGGTCGTCAGTTGGTGTGGGGATCCGCGCGGCCGGCGCGATCGTCGGCTTCCAGATAGTGCGCCAGCAACGACAGCATCGCGTGGCCGTCCCATGCGGCGGGGCCGATGACGTGCCCTAGTTCACGGCCTTGCGCGTCGATCAACAGTGTCGTCGGCATGCCGACCGCGTTGACGGCGGAAATGGCATTCGCCGATTTGTCGACGTAGATCCGGAGTGCCTTCAGCCCAAGTTCGCGATAGAAACGCGCGACAACGTCACGGCCGCGGTGATCGATCGACAGCGGCACGACGGTGAATCCCGGCCCTCCCAGTTTTGCCTGTAGGCGATCGAGCGCCGGCATTTCCTTCCGGCACGGCACGCACCAAGTTGCCCAGACGTTGAGCAGCACCATGCGCCCGTGAAAGTCCGCAAGCGTCAACGGCGCATCGTCGCCGTTGGCGAAACTCAGCGGCGGCACCGGGCGTGGCGTCAGCAAGGGGATGAAGGGTGCCCCGTCAGATGGACCAAGCGTCGCCATCGACCCACTGCCGATGGATGGAAATAGTGCCGCTTCCCGAGCGATCAGCACCGCACCGATCGCGGCCGCGAGCGCCGCGCTCACGCTGGCTATCGTGCGAACGCGCATGATGGAACTGCTCCGGTGCGCCTCTGGGTTGAGAAAATGCTGGCGAATAGTTTCGCTTGCGGGTAAGATCGTATATAGGGGCGTCCTCCGGTGTCAAACAAAACCAAGAACTCCTGCGGCAAACGGGTAGAAGGGCATCATGAAAACAGTGTGTGGTACGACAGCTCTGTCGGCTGCCATCGGTCTCGCGCTGGCACTGCAAGGTTCGCCGAGTAGAGCCGCCATGCCGGACGACCCGGCAATGCAGGCGATGATGAAAGTCATCAAGAAGAGGATGGAAAGAGAGCACCTTGAAATGTGCTATGGCATCAACGCTGCGGGCAAAAACGATTGTGGCACGGCGACGCATTCGTGCCACGGCATGGCCAAGC
Source organism: Xanthobacteraceae bacterium (assembly GCA_030043285.1). Classification (GTDB taxonomy): domain Bacteria; phylum Pseudomonadota; class Alphaproteobacteria; order Rhizobiales; family Xanthobacteraceae; genus BOG-931. Next base: position 3,077 of record JASHXZ010000044.1, read on the forward strand.
AGGCGCGCGATCCGGCATCGTATGTTCTGGTGCCGGCCGGTCTTTGCACGCACATCGCCGGCGGCAGCCTGGAGCCGCGCTGACAGCCACCGGTCCGATCGTGTCCTCTGTTTGCGTGTCGAGCGATCGCCGGCAAGAGACGATACCCGCATTGCCGGGCATCGGGCTCCGCTTCCAGCATCACGACGCTGTCATCGCGCAGCGCCCGCGGGTGGCCTGGTTCGAAGTCCACAGCGAAAACTACATGGGTGGCGGCGCCGCCATTCGCGATCTTGAAACGATCCGCCGCGACTATCCGGTGTCGCTTCATGGCGTCGGACTATCACTGGGCGGCGCCGAGGGTCTCGATGCCGTGCATCTTGGTCGCCTCGTCCGTCTGGTCGAGCGCATCGAGCCCGGCCTGGTCTCCGAGCATCTGAGTTGGAGCGTCAGCGAGGGCCATTATCTCGGCGACCTGTTACCACTGCCGCTCACCGAGGAGGCACTCGATGTCGTCTGCGACAACGTGCAACGCTTTCAAGATGCGGTGCGGCGCCGGATTCTGCTCGAAAATCCCTCGAACTATTTGCAGTACCGCCATTCGACCATCCCCGAGAGCGCGTTTCTCAGCATGGTCGCGCGGCGCACCGGCTGCGGCATCCTGTGCGACGTCAACAATATCTTCGTCAATTCCGCCAACCACGGGTGGGACGCGCAAGCCTATCTGAACGCTTTGCCTCCAGACGACGTCAAGGAGCTGCATCTGGCCGGCCATGCCGTGAAGCCCCTGAGCAACGGTGCCGTGGTTCTTATCGACGACCACGGCTCGCAGGTCGATGCGGCGGTATGGGAGCTGTTCGGCAAAGCCGTGCAGCGCTTTGGAGCGCTGCCGACATTGATCGAATGGGACACCAATATTCCGCCGCTGGCCGCATTGCTCGAGCAGGCGAACCACGCTGCCGCCATTCTGTTGCAATCGTACCAGGCTTTGGCACATGGCGACCTTACGTGACATCCAGCGTGACTTTGCGCGCAGTCTTCTTGTGCCGGGCGACGGCGCGGCACTCGTCCACATCGCCGATGATCTCGCCGGCCCTGCCGAGCGGTTTAATATCTATCGTAACAATGTAGCGATTACCCTCGTCGGGGCGCTGCGCCTCGTCTATCCGGCCGTCGACAAGCTAGTCGGGTCGGATTTTTTTGACGGCGCCGCGCGGGCATTCATCAAGCGATACCCGCCGCGCACCGCGTGCCTTGACTATTACGGCGACGACTTCCCCGACTTTCTCGCAGTGTTTCCTCCCGCCGCTACACTCGCCTATTTGGCCGATGTGGCTCGGCTTGAATGGATAGCGCATATGGCGCTCCATGCGCCCGATGCGCCGGCGCTGCGGCCCGATGCGCTAACCAACCTTGCCGCCGGCGAACACGACCGCGTGCGCTTTGTGCCGCATCCGTCGGTCCGGCTGTTGGCCGTCCGCTATCCCGCCGACGCGATCTGGCGCGCCGTACTCGACGGCGACGCGGCGGTGCTCGGCGGCATCGCCTTGAAGGAGGAGCCGCGCTGGCTCGTCGTGCAGCGCCAGGCATCAGGCGTCGTGGTTGCCCGCCTTGACGAAGACGAAGCAAGCTGGAGCGACCTTTTATTTTCGGGCGTGGCGCTGGGCCAAATCATGCCGGACGAGGAGAGCACGCGCTTTGTTGCGCTGCTCGCCGATCACCTCGCTTGCGGCCGCTTTGCCGGATTTGATGTTGCGTCAGGAGCGGGTGTTTGAGATTGCGCCTGCAAACCAGCCGAGAGGAGCGCAATGAAAGCCGAGGCGCTGCACATCCGCGGCAGCGCAGCAGGGCTTATGCAAAGGTGCGCTCGTCGTAGACTTGCAACAGCTTTTCGAGCTCGACGACAACCCGGCTGATCACACCCGACCAATCACCTGGGGCATTTTGTCGAAACAGCCGCGCGGTCGGATACCACGGGCTATCGTCCCGATCGGTGAGCCAACGCCAACAGGTGCTATAGCGGTTGAGCAGCCAGAACGGCTTGCCGAGTGCGCCGGCGAGATGGGCCACCGATGTATCGACCGTGATGAGCAGGTCCAGATTATCGATCAGCGCCGCAGTATCCGAAAAGTCATGCAGGTCGTCGGCGCAGTCCACCACGCGGTGGCGATGCGCGCTGTTGCGCAATTGCGCGAGCGCGTGTTCGCCCTTCTGCAGGCTGTAGAATTCGCAGCCGGTGACGTGCAAAATAGGCGCCAGCTGTTCAAATTCGAGACTGCGCATGCGGTCGATGCGATGTGCGTTGGGTAGCTGCTTCCGCGGATCGCCGGCCCAGACCAACCCAACCCGCGGCCTGTTGCGCCCACCCAGGTGAGTCCGCCACGCGTTCGTCTTTGCGGCTGCTGCAAACAGATAAGGCGTCTGCGCCGGTATCGTCCCGAGGCTGGTGCGGAAGGCGAGCGGCAGGCTGAGCAGCGGACACTGCAGTTCGAAACACGGCAGCTTGTTCGGCGCAGAAATGACCTCGGCCACGCCGGCTAAGCTCGCCATGAGGTCATTGAGTGGCGGCGGCACTTCCAGCAGTACGCGCGCGCCACGTCTGGCGACCAACGGCGCGTAGCGGCAGAATTGAATAGTGTCGCCAAATCCCTGTTCGGCGTGCAGCAAGATTGTCTTGCCTTCGATCGACGTCTGCCCGAGCCAAAGCGGCTGGGTAAAATCGCGCTTTAATAGCGTAAGGTCTTCCTCTTTCCGGCGACGCCACTCATATTCCTGCCACCCCGCGGCAAAATCTCCTTTGAGAAGCTGCAACACTGATTTGTTGAGGTGTGCGTCAACGTAATCGCGACGCACCATAAGGGCGTGGTCGTAGCTCGCCAGCGCCTCGTCGAGCCGCATCAGTTCATGCAGCGCCACAGCTCGGTTGTAGAGCGTCTCGGCGTGATCGGGCTGCAGCGCAAGGGCGTGGCCGTAGCTCGCCAGTGCCTCATCGAACCGCTTGAGTTCATGCAGGGTGTTGCCGCGGTTGCTGAGCGCTTCGGCATGATCCGGCCGCACCGCGAGCGCACCATCGTAGCTCGCCAGCGCCTCGTCGAATCGCTGGAGGTCATGCAGCGTAATGCCCCGGTTATAGAGCGCCTCGGCATGACCCGGCTGCAGCGCAAGGGCACGGTCGTAGCTCGCCAGCGCCTCGTCTAATCGCCGGATGTCATGCAGCGTGTTGCCGCGGTTGCTGAACGTCCCGGCATGGTGCGGCTGCAGCGCAATTGCGTGGTCGTAGCTCGCCAGCGCCTCGTCGAACCGCCTGAGTTTATGGAGCGTAATGCCGCGGTTGTTGTACGCGGGGGCATAATTCGGCCGCACCGCGACGGCGCGGTCGTAGCTTGCCAGCGCCTCGTCGAACCGCCGGAGTTCATGCAGCGTAATGCCGCGGTTATAGAGTGCATCGGCGTAATCCGGCTGCACCGCGAGGGCGCGGTCGTAGCTTGCCAGCGCTTCGTCGAACCGCTTCAGTTTGTGCAGCGCCGCACCGCGGTTGCGGAGTGCCTCGGCATGATGCGGCCGCAGCGCAAGGGCATGGTCGTAATTCGCCAGCGCCTCATCGAGCCGCCGTTGCTGCGTTCTGATCACGGCGATCAGATGCAGCGCATCGAAATAATCGGCCTTAATACCAAGGATTGCGCGCGCCAAGTCATCGGCTTCACGTAACCGCCCGTCCCGATAGGCTGCAATGGCACGCCGCATTGCTTCGGGCAATGTTGGCGTCACATTGGCCATCCGGAGCCTCCCAAGCGTATATTGGCATGCCAACAACCGCCTTTCAATTTCCTCGCTTCGGGCGGGAGGCTGTGATCGTTCTTCTGCTGTAGCACGATGCAGACGCATACTCAGCGTAATCCCTGCAACAGCCTTTCGAGCTCGACAACAACGTGGCTGACCACACCCGGCCAATCACCTGGGGTTTTTTGTCGGAACAGCCGCGCAGTCGGATACCAGGGGCTGTCCTCGCGATCGAGCAGCCAGCGAAAGTCTGGGACAAAAGGCAACAGGATCCAGACCGGTTTTGCCAATGCGCCCGCGAGATGCGCGACGCTCGTATCGACTGAAATCACCAAGTCCAAATTCGCGATCACGGCCGCCGTATCGGCGAAAGTGTCAAGCTTGTCGGCAAAATGCGCAATATCGCTGCGCTCTTTCAGCACCGTCGCGTCGTCGGCGCGAACGTCCTTTTGCAGGCTGATGAATTCTGCATCGATATTGAGAAGCGGCAGCAGGGAGCGAAGATCAATCGACCGAATAGCGTCCGCCTTGTGGGTCGGGCTGCCTGACCAGGCGAGACCGATTAGCGGCTTGCCTTTTGGCCCGACCAAGCCGCTCCACCTGCCCAGGCTTCCCGGCGGAGCGGTAACATAAGGCACCTGCGCCGGAATCGACTCGACGCGTGTTCCCAATGCCAGCGGCAGGCTGAGCAACGGGCAATGCAGATCGAAATCCGGGGACTTCTCTTGTGGGGAAATGACCTGTGCCACGCCCGCCAAGCCCGCCATCAGCTCTTTGAGCGGGAGGGGCACTTCGAGCAACACGCGAGCGCCGCGGCCGGCGACCAACGGTGCATAACGGCAAAATTGGATAGTGTCGCCAAATCCCTGTTCGGCATGGAGCAGGATTGTCTTCCCCTCTATCGCCGTCTCGCCAAGCCAACGCGGTTGAGTAAAATTGCGCTTAGCCGACAGGCGGATTTCGGTTTTCAGGCGCCACTCATATTCCGTCCAACCGGCGGCAAAGTCGCCTTTAAGAAGCCGCAAGAGAGATCTGTTGAAGTGCGCCTCGGCATAGTGCGGCTCTACAGCCAGGGCACGGTCGTAGCTTGCCAGTGCCTCGTCAAACTGCTTCAGCTTATTCAGCGTCGCACCGTGGTTGCGGAGCGTTTCAAGATGGTCCGGTCGCAGCGCGAGAGCGCGGTTGTAGCTCGCCAGTGCCTCTTCATATCGCTTCAGTTCATACAGCGTGACGCCGCGGTTGCCGAACGCGTCGACGTGATCTGGCCGCAGCGCCAGGGCGCGGTCGTAGCTCGCCAGCGCTTCATCGAACCGCTTAAGTTCATGCAATGTCGTGCCACGGTTGCAGAGCGTCTCGACGTGGTCCGGCCGCAGCGCCAGGGCGCGGTCGTAGCTCGCCAGCGCCTCGTCGAACCGCTTCAATCGCCGCAGCGAATCGCCGCGGTTGCCCAGCGCGCCGGCATGATCGGGTTGCAGCGCCAGCGCGCGGTCAAAGCTCGCCAGCGCCTCGTCGAACCGCTTGAGTTCATGTAACGTATTGCCGCGGTTATAGAGCGCCCCGGCATAATGCGGCTGCAGGGCGAGCGCGTCGTCGTAGCTCGCCAGCGCCTCGTCAAAGCGCCGCAGTTCATACAGCGTGTTGCCGCGATTGCAGAGGACCTCGGCATGATTCGGCTGCAGTGCGAGGGCGCTGTCGTAGCTCGCCAGCGCCTCGTCGAGCCGCTTCAACTGCCTTAGCGCGTTGCCGCGGTTATAGAGCGCCCCAGCACAATCCGGCTGCAGGGCAAGGGCGCTGTCATAGCTCGTCAGCGCCTCGTCAAACCGCCTGAGTTCGTGCAGCGTCGCACCGCGGTTGCAGAGCGCCTCGACGTGGTCCGGCCGCAGCGCAAGAGCGCGGTCATAGCTCGCCAGTGCTTCGTCGAGCCGCTGCTGCTGCGTTCTTATCACTGCGATCAAGTGCAGCGCATCGAAATGATCGGCTTCAATAGCGAGGATTGCGCTCGCCGAGTCAGCGGCCTCACGTAACCGACCGCACTGATAGGCGGCGACCGCGCGCCGCATTGCCTCGGGCAATGTTGGCGTAACGTTGGCCATCCAAAGCCTCCCAGACATTATACTGGCATGCCAGCAGTCGCCTTTCAATTTTGTCGATCCAGCCGGGAGGTTGCGACAGCCGCCGACAATTTGCATTTTCGGAAATCCCAAACCGTGGCACCTCGCAAGGAAAGCGAAGATCGGGTTTGGCGGCCAGTCGCGCAACCAACGAAAGAAGGTTGAGATACGGCGCCCATTTCAAACTCATGTTTGCTTGGGAATTTCGAACACGCAATCGCCATTGAGGTGTGGCCCTGCTTCGCCAATCACGAAATTGAAAGGCAATCGTCGGCGTGTCAGTATCGCGCGAGGGAGGATGGCCGATGTCCAACGCGACGCCGACATTCCCGGAAGCAATGAAACAGGCGGTTGCGGCCTATCAGCATGGGCGGCTAGGTGAGGCCGCTGACTTGGCGCGCGCGATACTCGGTGTGCGACCGGACTATTTCGACGCCCTTCATCTAATTGCCGTGATTAATGCGCGGCAACGACGGTTCGGCGAGGCGCTGGCGAGCTATGATCGGGCCCTTACGGTGCAACGGGATCATGCCGGGGCGCTCTGCAACCGCGGCGTGACGTTGCATGAGCTGAAGCGCTTCGACGAGGCGTTGGCGAGTTATGACCGAGCCGTTGCGGTACGGCCGGATTACGCCGAGGCACTCTTCAATCGCGGCATCACATTGCAGGAGCTTAAACGCTTCGAGGAGGCGCTGGCGAGTTACGACCGCGCGCTTTTGCTGCGACCGACTTATGCCGAGGCGCTCAGCAATCGCGGCAATACGCTGCATGAACTCAAGCGGTTCGACGAGGCGCTGGCGAGTTATGACCGCGCGCTGGCGCTGCGGCCCGATCATGGTGGAGCGCTCAGCAACCGCGGCAATACGTTGCATGAACTCAAGCGGTTCGACGAAGCACTGGCGAGCTACGACCGCGCCCTGGCGCTGCAGCCCGATCATGCCGAGGCGCTCTTCAACCGCGGCATGACGCTGCATGAGCTCAAACGGTTCGAGGAGGCGCTGGTAAGCTACGACCGCGCCGTCGCGGTGCAGCCGGATCATGCCGAGGCGCTGTGTAATCGCGGCAACGTGCTCTTGGATATGAAAAGGTTCGGCGAAGCGCTGGCGAGCTACGAGCGCGCCCTTACGGCGCGGCCGGATTACGCCGAGGCGCTCTATAACCGCGGCATGGCGTTGCGTGAATTGAAGCGGCCCGACGAGGCGCTGGCGAGCTACGAGCGCGCTCTCGCGGTTCGGCCGGATCATGCCGAGGCGTTTTACAGTCGCGGCGTCATGCTGCGAGAATTAAAGCGTCTTGACGAGGCGCTGGCGAGTTACGACCGCGCGCTCGCAGTGCGGCCGGATTATTTCGAGGCGCTCAACAACCGCGGCGTGACGCTGCATGACATGGCGCGGTTTGACGAGGCGTTGGCGAGCTATGAGCGTGCCCTTACGGTGCGGCCGGACTACGTCCCCGCGCTCACCAATTGCGGCGTCACGCTGCACCAATTGCGGCGGCTTGACGAAGCGCTGGCTTGCTACGACGGCTCGCTCGCCTTGAACCCGGGTTATGTTGATGGACACTTTAACAAGGCTCTTCTGCAACTGCTCAAGGGAGATTACGACGCCGGCTGGCGGGAATATGAGTGGCGGCGCTGGAAAGAGGAAAACCTCACGATATTCAAGCGCGATTTTGCCCAGCCACTTTGGCTCGGTCAGACGGCAATCGCAGGCAAGACAATCCTGCTCCATGCCGAACAGGGATTTGGCGACACTATCCAATTTTGCCGGTACGCGCCGTTGGTCGCCGGCCGCGGCGCTCGCGTGTTGCTCGAAGTACCCCTCCCGCTCAAAGACCTGATGGCAGGCTTGGCGGGCGTGGCACAGATCATTTCGCCACAAGAGAAGTCGCCGGATTTCGATCTGCATTGCCCGTTGCTCAGCCTGCCGCTGGCATTGGGAACACGCGTCGAGTCGATTCCGGCCCAGGTGCCTTATGTTACCGTTCAGCCGGAAAGCTTGCGAAGATGGAGCAGCGCATTAGGGCCGAAAGGCAGGCTGCGAATCGGTCTCGCCTGGTCAGGCAGCTCAGCCCACAAGAGCGACGCTATTCGGTCGATCGATCTTCGTTCCCTGCTGCCGCTTCTCAACATCGATGCAGAATTCGTCAGCCTGCAAAAAGACGTTCGTGCCGACGACGCGACGGTGCTCAACGAGCGTGGCGATATCACGCATTTTGGCGACAAGCTTGACAGCTTCGCCGATACGGCGGCCGTCGTCGCGAACCTGGACTTGGTGATCTCGGTCGATACGAGCGTAGCCCATCTGGCCGGAGCGTTGGCAAAGCCCGTCTGGATCCTGTTGCCTTTTCTGCCGGACTTTCGTTGGCTGCTCGAGCGCGATGACAGTCCCTGGTATCCGACCGCGCGGCTGTTCCGGCAGCGGACCCCAGGCGATTGGTCGGACGTGATTAGCCGCGTTGTTGTTGAGCTCCAAAAACTGTAGAACGTTTACGATGTGCGGGCCTTTCCGATAAGCGTGCCGACGGCCGATGGCTGGCGTGTAGATCGGCTGACGCACGCGGCTGCAATAGGCGGTGCTGCGCTGCGCCGACGCCCACTATGAGGGGCGGGCGCTGGAGCCGGAGCGTTCGTCCGTGGCCGGCTCGGCCCGGCGTCGCCAGCGCCTCAGCTGCCGCCAGGCTTGCCATTCTTCAGGCTGTCGTACGGTGGGAAGGCGCCGGCCAGAATTTCGTCTGGCGCCTCGAAGGTCACTCCGGTCGGCGCTGGGATCGGGGTCGGCAGCGGATTGAGGAAGACGCCGCCGGCAGGGTTGACATCCCAGCGCAACAGCATGCCGTTGTCCTCATGCATGGTGTTGTGGCAGTGCTCCATGAACATGCCGCCCCAATCGCGGAACTGGATGAACAGCGTGAGACCAGTGGCGCCGGGGTGCAGCCGATAGACATCCTTGCGGCCGCCTTCCCAAGCCGGAACGTTGGTGGCGGTGCCGCTGCGGGCAAGGATGTGACCCTCCTCGAAGTGGATGTGGATCGGGTGGTCCCATGTGCCACCGTTGACCAGCGTCCACGTCTCCGCTGTGCCACTGGTCGGCGCCGAGCTGATGCGGCCGAAGTCCGACAACAACTGACAGTTAGCATCGTCGTTGCCGCTGCCGATCGTGCCGCTGCCGATATCGCAGATAGTGTGGCCGGTGCCGGAGAAGAGCGTATTATTGTTAACGGTTGCGATGGCCCAGCTCCCGAGACCTTGACCGTTGCCGCCGTTCGTGCCGTTGCCGGTGTAGGTCGTGACCGGATCGTTTTGGGTCAGATAGCCTTGATGGCCGAATACGAACGTCCGATTATTGGTGATCGTCGGCTCGACCGGATTGGG
>JASHXZ010000045.1 GCA_030043285.1 Xanthobacteraceae bacterium
CTGACAATTTTCAGTTATCTGAATTCCGCAAAAAGAAACCCCAGGGCGGTGCAGCGCCTGGGGTAGCCAGTGGGACCAGAAGATCAGGCTTGTCGGACCGGGCGATGGAGGGAGGGAGCGAACAGAGGGGGGGGGAGCAGCCCGGTCCTACCCGTTGCGGTGCAGATAGCGCAGCTCGCCGGCCCGCGGCAATGATACGTTGGTATCGACGACGAAACAGCCGGCTTTCTTAAATCGTTCTCTTCCTGGGTGAGCACGGGCTCTAGCTCAGGAGGAGGAAATCGCCATGAGCATGCTTAAAACACTGACGCTGGCTGCCGTCCTGGTCGCCGGCGCAACATCGCTGACACTGGCGCAAAACAGTCCCGGCGGCGGGACCAGCAACGGCATGCCACCCGACGCTTATAAAGGGCCGGGCGCATATCAAAGCTACAAGGCGGAAGACTTCCAGCAGGGCAACACAGGAAGCAATGCGGCTGCAAGCGGCGGCAGCGGCACGCACGCCACCAGCCAAAGGACGGGTAGCGCCCAAAACACACAGAAGGTTTTGCGCAATCAGCAAGGGTACAGGACTGGAAGCTACAGAATTTACAATCGCGCCAACTGCCGCCTCATTCATCACCCGGGGACCGGGCGTCTGATGAGAATCTGCGATTGATGAAGTAAGGCACTCGTCCCTGCCGCTCAGCTTTGTGCACTTAGCGGCAGGGCCGTCCCCCCGCTCGAGGCTTGCTGGTTATGCTTCGGCGCTATGCGCACACTGCGAGGCAGGTTCGACATAACATCCATCCGACGCCTGGCTCTTGGGGATTCTCTTTGCGACACAGGCTGATCGCTTGTAGCGGCGGCGTGCCCCGTCAGTGAGGCGCCGGCGACGCGGGCAGGTTCCGTTTCGCGTTCACCGCCCGTTCATCTTCGATTTATGAGAGTCTGCAGGCATTGGAGTGGGTTCGGGGCCCGCGACAGCGAGGTCGCAGCATGAAGCATCCCCTTCCCCTGCTGTTTGCCCTGGTGGCGATGGCAGTCCTGCTCGGTATGGGCGGCATGATGAATAGCGCCTGTAAGACCAGCGCTCATGCATGGTGCGCCCCGGCCCCCCAGGCTCGGCACGTCGCGACGCGAAACCAGGAGAGTAACGATTTGATTGGTCGCGCGGCCTCGTCCCAACGGTGACGGCAGTCGCCAATCGGCGCTCAAGCGCGAGCGCTGTAACACCATGCTGCCGTCCGCGGCGAGCTCCATTGCGGCGCTCAAGGCTTTTCCCGCGGTGCCCTTGGCGGCGCAACAGCGTTCAGCCGCGCCGCCCGGAGCGCCGAAGTTATCTGAAAACTATGTTTCCTACGGCGCCGCGCTCAGCGCGCGCACTTTGCTCGCGGAGATCGCCTCGGTCTCTTCGTCGAGCATGATGCGCTCAACCTTGTAACCGACGTCGCGGCCGTAAAAGACGTTGCTGATGTTGGGCAGCGGCACAATGACGAAGCGGCCGGCGTGGGCGGCGAGCGCCGTCTCGATGCGCTGCTTGACGGCGAAATATGGCAGCGGATTCTTGGCATCGATGCCGTGGGTGTTGCGCACGGCGATGCAGACTTGGCCGACCCGGCGCAGCCCTTCCTCGATCAGCCGTTGATGACCGCGGTGGAACGGCTGATAGCGGCCGACGAACAACGCAGTGGGCCGCTGCGGATCGAATGGCGGCCGCAACAGCGCCAGCGCCTTCTCGGCCCAAAATTGCGGCGTACCCTCCGCGGAAACCCGCAGGTCGAAATGGTCCGGCCGCGCGAACATCCGGTTGGTGTCCTCGAAGCGACCGGCGACGATGCGGTCGAGCCAGATCGTGAAAGCGTCGCCGAACGCGGCGCGCGTGTCCGGCGTCGGGCAGATGAAATCGGCGATCACCGTGCCGCCGGCCTCGACCACGCGGTCGCACATCCAGCCCATGCGACGGGCGTGCTCGATACGATCATCCAGCGCAAAGCCGAGATCGCGTGAAAGGTTGGCGCGCACAGCGTCGGCGTTGAACACCACCGCGTTGAGCAGCGGCGCCAAGGCGTTGGCGAGCGTGGTCTTGCCGGCGCCCGGCAGACCCATGATCAGGATTTTCCGGTTCATCCGTTGCCCTCCCACGTTGATCGCGACCATCAATAGGCAGCATCGAAATGCGATGCAATTCGCGGCCTTTCCCCGCCCCCGCTGCAGCCATGCGCCTGGCGCTGCGGCAACGCGACACCCTCATGCGACACTGCACCATCCAGCAATTCCTCGCGCCTTGCGCATTGATGAAGCAGGGATGACCGTGGGAGACCGTCATGGTTACCGACACAGTGCTTTGGTTCCTGCTCGCCGCGACGTTCGGCTGGGTCGCCTGTGGCTGTTTTGCCACTCGGCCTCGCCCGATCCAGCAGCACTATGGCGATCGGTCGCTCGACCGCGTGGACCGGGCCGCCTGAGTTCCTGAACTGCCAGTTCCCGAACCGCCGCGCTTCGTCACACCGACGGTTCGCCAGCCCAAAATCAACCGGTGCCTGGATGCGGCGCAGCGCGCCCGCATGCCGACGAGCGGCTACTAGCCGGCTGTCGGAGGCCGGGCTATGGTGCGGCAATGCCGCATTCAACAAGCAATACCGGCGGTCTGCATCGGAGGAGACGATGACCCATTCAGCCTCGCCTCGCGTACGTCCCACCCGCCGCAATGTTTTGAAAGCCGCCGCGCTCGGTTCGGCGGCGACATTTGCGGCGCCTTATGTGCGATCGAGCTACGCCGCCGGCACGCTGACGATGGGCTGCTGGGACCACTGGGTGCCCGGGGCCAACAACACGTTGACCGCGCTGTGCAACGAATGGGGCGCCAAGAACCACGTCGAGGTGAAGATCGACTACATCACCTCCCAGGGCGAAAAAGACAAGCTGACCGCGGCTGCCGAGGCCCAGGCCGGCACCGGCCACGACATCATGTCCCATCGCGACTGGAACATTCGCATCCACGGCGAGGTGCTCGAGCCGCTCAACGACGTCGCCGATGCGCTCATCAAGCAATACGGCCTGATTAGTCCGGTGTCGGAGTATTTGGCCAAGATCAAAGGCGTATGGCGCGGCATCCCGACCACGGTCGGCAGCCAGATCAAGCCGTGCTGCTCACGCTTCGATCTCTACCAGCAGCATGCCGGCCTCGACGTGCGCGACCTTTTCCCGGCAGACGAGTCGAAATGGGACAAAGCCAAGACCGACAGCTGGAATTGGGACACGTATCTGACGACGGCGGAAAAGCTTTACAAAGCCGGCTATCCGGTCGGCCTGCCGATGGGCCAGAGCAGTGATTCAGTCGATTGGGTCGGCGCGCTGTTCAATGCCTACGGCGTGGTCATGGTCGACGGCAAGGACAACATCAAGATCAATTCCGACGAAACCCGCTCGGCGCTCGAGTATCTCAAGAAGCTGATGGCGGTTAATCCCAAGGAGGTCTACGCCTGGGACGACGCCGGCAACAATCGCTGGCTCATTTCCGGCAAGGGTTCCGGCATCATGAATCCGCCGAGCGCCTGGGCGGTGGCCAAGAAGGACAATCCAAAAGTCGCGGAGAACTGCTGGACGCACCCGATGCCGCGCGGTCCGAGAGGCCGTTTCGTCGGCCAGCTGCCGCAGTTCTACGGCCTGTGGAGCTTCTCCAAAAACAAATCGGCCGCCAAGGATCTGTTGCTCTATATCTCGCAGAAGCCTGCGGTCGGCCGGCTGGTCGCGGCCTCGGTCGGCTACGATCTGCCGTCGTTCAAGACCATGTACGACTTCGACACCTGGAAGACCGTCGAGCCGCCGGTCGGCACCGTGTACGCCTATCCGCCGCGCGGCGACGAGCAGACCTCGATTGCGGGCGCACCGGCGCGCTCGGAGGTCGGCGCGCAAATCTACAATCAGGCGATCAATACCGTGATGGTATCCAAGTTCACGCAGGGCAACGAGAAGCTCGACGACGTGATCAAGTGGGCCGAGAACGAACTCGAAGGAACGTTGCGCGCGTAAGGGGTACTATTTGTCTCTCATTGCGAGGAGCAAGCGACGAAGCAATTCCCCCACCCTAACCCGCCTCCGCTTGCAGGGGAGGGGTGGGAGGGGGCCCCTGGATTGCTTCGCTCGCAATGACGTACCGGAACTGAACGCGTGATGAAAGGCTGATCCCGAAAGGTCAGCGGCAACAGGCAAGAGCGATGGCCGATACCGTCCAAACCTGGTCGCCGGGACTGGCCGGCACACGTTCGGGCTCGCGGGCCAGGGGCCGGCTGCGGCTATTGTTGCGCCGGCGCTCGAGCATCGCATTTCTGATGTGCCTGCCGTTGATCCTCATCATCGCCAGCCTCGTGGTTTATCCGGCGCTGTACTCGATCTATCTGTCGATGCTCAACCGGGCGCAGACCCGTTTCATCGGACTCGGCAATTTCCGCTTCTTGCTGTCGCGCGACGTGTTCCTGATGGTGGTCGAGCAATCGGCCATTTTCGCGATTTCCGCAGTGCTGTTCAAAGCGTTGATCGGGCTCATCACCGCGCACCTGATCAACAACCTGCCGGCCAAGGGCCAGCGCAAATGGCGCGGCATGCTGCTCGTGCCATGGGTCATTCCGCTGGCGTTGTCGTCGCTCGGCTGGTGGTGGCTGTTCGATCCGACCCATTCGGCGTTCAACTGGATCGTCACCGGGCTCGGCTTCAACGAAGTTCCGTGGCTGAGCGCGCCGGGCTGGGCGCGGTTTTCGGTGATCCTGGTCAACGTCTGGTTCGGCGCGCCATTTTTTCTGATCATGTATCTGGCGGCGCTCAAATCGGTGCCGGAGCAGCTCTATGAGGCCGCCGCGATCGACGGCGCCAATGCATGGCAGAAATTCCGTCACATCACGCTGCCGATGATGCGCAACATCATCGCCATCACGGTGCTGTTCTCGCTGATCGTCACGTTCGCCAATTTCGACATCGTGCAGATCATGACCGGCGGCGGGCCGCGCAATACCACCCACGTGTTCGCCACTTACGCCTTCATGCTCGGCATCCGCTCCGGCGACCTGCCGCTCGGCGCCGCCACCTCGCTGTTCATGTTCCCGATCCTCGCCGTCGCCGCCGTGTTCATCTTGCGCGGCGTGCGCAAGCGCGGCAGAGAGATCGGATGAGCACGGCCGCCGTCGCCGCCGGTACGCCGCGCCGGGCTGCGCCCCGCGCCAGCCTGTCGCGCAACCGGCGCTGGGCGCTGATCACCTCCTATGTGTTTCTGGTGATCTTCGCCGTGTTCTTTCTCATCCCGCCCTATTACATGATCGTCACGGCGCTCAAGAGCGACGCCGAAGTCGCCCACATGGCCACCAACCCGTGGATCA
>JASHXZ010000119.1 GCA_030043285.1 Xanthobacteraceae bacterium
CTCCATCCCGGCCCGGTGGAGAACGAATTCCAGTTGCGGGTGGAGAAGAACCTGAGCGGCATACTCGGCCGCGATGCCACGGCGTTCTTCAACGACATCATTCCGCTCAAGCGCCACGTGCGCGCCGAGGAGGTGGCACGTTCGGTGCTCTACCTCGCATCCGACGCTTCGAGCTTCACCACTGGCAGCCTGCTGATGGTGGATGGCGGCTTGAGCGCTTAATCCTGCGACGCGTGGCTGTGCGATTTGGCACAGGCGGGCGATGGTGCGAGGCGCATGGAAATCGGGCGTTACGCTACGTCGAAGCGCGCGAGCTTGAAGAGCCTTCCGAAATCGATGATTGAGCAGAAGGCTCGCTGGAGATCTCGCGCATGAAGTCGGCCGCCAGATCACGTAGCGCCGGTTGGGGAAGCGCGACGAACGGTAGCGGGCGGGTCACCTCGATCGCGGCAAGCCCCAGTCGGGCGGTCAGTAAACCATTGAGCATGCCTTCGCCTAATCGCGTGGAAAGCTTTGTCAGGACCCCATGACCGAGAATCTGCTGCAGTACACCGTCTCCGACAGCGAGACCCCCGGTTAGAGTTACGTGAGCGAGCGAGAGTCTCGCTAACTGGATCAAGCCGAACGTGCCCGGGCGGCCGCCGTAGAGATACGCCAGTTGGCGCATGAGACCGAGTGCAGTGGCAAAGACAAACACCATGTCCAATACCGCGCGCGGGCTTATGGCAGTCACTATCGAAACGCGCTTTGCCGCGGCGCTGACGAGCCGCTTTGCCTCCTGATCGAGCGGCCCTACCAAGCTGCGTTCTGAAAGGCGCACCATGTCGGCTCCGTCGATGATGTCGTCGACATGGGCCGACAGCGTTTTGCGAGCTCGGGCGAGCAGCGGCTTATCGCGGGTGAGATGCAGGAGTTCACGGGCGATCGCGGCGCCCTCGGCTCTTTGATCGCTGACGATGGCGGCAGCGGCGCGGTCGCGCAGCGCTTCTATTGCTGTAAGTCGGACCAAGGCGCGGATTTCCCTGAATAGGATGACGAGTAGCGCGAGAGCGGCTAATGCCGCCAGCGATACCCCAATCCATCCGAGCACTTGGCTGCGCGCGTATAGCGCCTCAACAAGCTCGCTGATCGCAAGACCTGTTGCCAACGCAACAAGCCCGCCACATGCCGACCAAAACGCCACGCTCCAGCCTAAGACAAAGTGCTTGGATATTGCGCCGGCCTTGGCGAATGGTGTCGCCGTGATCATCCGCTCCGGTGTTTGCGGGCTAATCTCGGCGCTGACTATCTCGGTTTTGCTAACGACCACGTTCGGGTCGTTCACGGCAAACGCAGCTGGGCGGCGTCTCAGCGGTTTCATCGCAGGCGGTCTCCGATCAGAAATTCAAGCGCACGATCGAGGCGGATATGCGGGAAGGATGGCTTGTCGCCGTGACCGCTTTGCAAAATGGGCGGCCGCAGCCGGAGGAAGCGAAAATCAGCGTTTTGCGCGGAAGTCGCTGTGAGGCCGCGAAAGGCGCTGGTCTGCGTGAATAACAGGTCCGGGTCGTCCGGGAGATCGCCCGGAAACATCGCGACTTCGGTCTCGCCATCGAACACCTGTTCGCCGAGAACCTCACCGGCTGTGGGTGTGCCGAGAATCGCCGCCAACTGTTCTTGCTCACGCCCGATCATCGCCTCGCGCGTCGCCCGTACGGCTGCAAGCGCGACAACATCAACCTCGGCGCCGGCTACTTGCGCCGTTTGCAGCGCACTTTTAGTCAGGCGCCGCAGAATCGCTTCCAGTTGATCATGGCTCGACCGATGCAAATGATCGGCCTTGCTGGCGGCGAACAGGATACGATCGATCCGAGGGTTGAAAAGCGCGCTGAAGACGCTTCTCCGCCCCGCGCTGAAGCATGCAAGAACCGAAGCAAGCGCGCGCTCGAGATCGCGCAACGCTTCTGGCCCGGCATTCAAAGCGGCGAGTACATCGACCAGGACAATTTGCCGATCCAATCGGGCAAAATGCTCTCGAAAGAACGGTTTTACTATCACCCTTTTGTAGGACTCGTATCGCCGACGCATCATGCTCCACAGCGAGCCGTGAGGCGCAGCACCATTGTCTGGTATATCGAGAGGTACGAAAGTTAATGCCGGCGATCCTGCGAAATCTCCCGGCATCAGGAAGTGACCGGGCGGTAGCATGCTCATCGCATAGCGTTGGTCACGGCAAGACTTTAGATAGGCACTAAACAGCGCCGTTGCGGTCAATGCGGCTTGCTCGTGCGCCGGTCCCAACGGATCGAGCGTGCGAAGATGATCGTGCCAATGAGAGGCTAACGCGGCCCTCGGCTGCTGTCGCGACAATGCGAGGCTTTCTGCCGACCATTGCTCGTAGCTCATATTCAAGAGCGGCAGGTCGAGAAGCCATTCGCCGGGATAATCTACGATGTCGAGCGTCAGCGTCCGCATCGCACCACGCCGGGACTGATATTCGATCACCAGGCGCAACTCACTGATGCGCCGGGTCGATTCCGGCCAACGTCGATCGAGGACCAGCGCACGTAGATGCGTTTCGTAATCAAAGCGAGGTACGGCGTCGTCCGGCTGAGGCGCCAGCCGAGCTTGCGCGATGCGTCCGCCTGCCATCGCCTCGAAAACGGGGAACCGGCCACCCTGCATAAGCCCGTGGACCAGCGCGGTAATAAAGACGGTCTTGCCGGCGTCCGACATTCCGGTAACGCCGAGACGGATGGTGGGGTTGACGAGATGGGTGCCAAATTCCACCAGCGCCTGAGCGCTCATCACAGCTTGGTCGAGGAACCGGGAGAGCGGATTAATCATGCGAGTTTTGCGAGATGCAAAACGCATGACTTCGGAGACTCAAATTTGCAATGAGCATAGGTGCTTAGCGGTCTGCATTATGGGTTCTGAAACCCTCGAAGCGCTCTCGAACCAATGCTGCAAAACGAGCAGATCGGATCAACGCCTTTAGATAGGGGCTAAATCGGCTGACGCAACGGTCGCTGTTGCTATCGCAAGGTCGCCAAAAGCCCAGAGCTTCTCGATTAGTTGGTGACGGCTCGGACTGTCGGGCGCTGCGCAGACACGATGCAGGTTTGACAATTTCGCAGACGCGTTGGGTCGTTGCCAGGCCTCGATGAGGCGGATAGCATCAGCCGGCAATTCGGGGGCCGAAACGTGCACGCCAATCGGATCGTCATGGATCGTCCGGGGCCGCCGTCGGTTCTGCGTTACGAACCATACGATCTCGCCGCACCTGCAAAGCGCGAAGTGCTAATCCGGCAGACGGCCATCGGACTCAATTATATCGACATCCAGCACCGCACCGGGCGCTATCCGCTCCCGGATTATCCCTCGCCCCTCGGCATGGAGGGCGCCGGCACCATCGAAGCGGTCGGTGGCGATGTACACGAGTTCAAACGCGGCGATCGCGTCGTTTATTCGGGAATGCCAATCGGGGCCTATGCCGATCTGCGTTTAATGCCGGCAGATCGTTTGGTGCCGGTGCCACAGTCTATTCCAGACTCGCTTGCGGCGGGAATTTTCACCAAGGGAATCACGGCCCACTATTTGATATTCACCACCTTCGCGGTGAAAGCAGGCGACACCATCCTGGTTCACGCCGCCGCGGGCGGCGTCGGCCTTATTCTCTGCCAATGGGCCAAGCACCTCGGCGCCACGGTGATCGGCACCGTCGGGACGCCGCAAAAAGCCCAACTCGCTCTCGCGCGCGGTTGTGACGCGGCGATCGTGTACACTGCGGAAGATTTCGTCGGCGCGGTGCGGCGGCTGACGCAGGGCTCCGGCGTCGCCGTCGTGTTTGATTCGGTCGGCAAGGATACCTTCGAAAAGTCGCTGCGCTGCCTGGCGCCGCGCGGACTCTTGGTGTCCTTCGGTACCGCGTCGGGACCGATCGCCCCCTTCGACGTGTTCGAACTCAACCGGCTCGATTCGCTTTACGTCACCAGCCCCGCCTTCGTCACTCACACGCGAGACCGCAGCGAATTGCAGAGCCGTGCCGATGCGCTGTTCAATGCCGTCGCCTCGGGTATTGTCAAAATCGGCGTCGACCGCACCTATGCGTTGGTCGAGGCGGCACGAGCGCATGAGGATATACAGACGCGGCGTACCGCCGGCATCAGCATTCTAATTCCGTGAGTGAAAATAATGCCCGAATTCCCTGAGCGCGTACCGGATTTAGAGGCGTTTGATTTCGTTATCGTGGGTGGAGGCAGCGCCGGGTGCGTTCTGGCTGACCGGCTGACGAAGTCTGGCCGGCACCGCGTGCTTCTGCTCGAGGCGGGCCCGAGCAACTGGCACCCCTGGCTTCACATCCCGCTCGGCTTCGGCAGGCTTTTTGCCGATCAGCGCTATAATTGGTGCTACCAGACCGAGCCGCAGCCAGGCTGCCATAACCGCAACGTCATCGCGCCGCGCGGCAAGGTGATTGGTGGCTCCAGTTCGATTAACGGGCTGATCTACATCCGCGGCCAAGCGGAGGACTTCAACCACTGGCGGCAACTGGGCAACGCCGGCTGGAGCTTCGATGACGTGCTGCCCTATTTCCGCAAGGCGGAAGACAACGA
>JASHXZ010000046.1 GCA_030043285.1 Xanthobacteraceae bacterium
CGTGCTGTCGCTTTATCTGTGGCTGCGTTCGCCCGCGGTGCTGACCGCCATCATGCGCTCCTGGAAGCCGTCGCTGTTCGCCGGCTTCATGGGCGCGCTCGCCTCGCAGTTCTGGTTTCTCGCTTTCGCGCTCGCCACTGCCGCCAGCGTGCGCACGCTGGCGCTGATCGAAGTGCTGTTCGCGCAACTCGTGGCGCGCTTTGCCTTCGGTCAGAAAACCACGCCGCGCGAGGCCATCGGCATGGTGCTGGTCGTCGCCGGCGTCGTGCTGTTGATTTTCGAGCATTGAGGCAGGGTCTTGCTTTAGTAGCGCCAATTCCTCGTCATGCGCGGGCTTGACTCGCGCATCCATGCGGCCTCGACGCAGCATGGATTGCCGGGTCAAGCCGGCAATGACGAAACGATGTGTTACGATTCCGAGAGAGATAACGCCCGTCAATTATGATCGTCGGGCAGCACTGGCAGCGGGTGGAATTCGATGCCTTCCTCGTGCAGCGCCTTGGCATCGTCGGGCGAGGCTTCGCCGTAGATCGAGCGATGCTCGATCTCGCCGTAATGCATCTTGCGCGCTTCCTCGGAGAAGCGCGGACCAACATAGCTCGCGTTCTTGGTGACGTGGTCGCGCAGCTCTTTGAGCTTCTTTCTCAGCTCGCGCTCCTGCGGCGGCGTCATCGCGACTGCCGATGGGCCGGGCGGTAGCGGCATTGGCGGCAACGGCGAGGCTGCGGGCGGCGGCGCCGGGGGCACAGGCGAAGGTGGTTGCGGCGCCGGCGCTGCGGCCTCTTCAGAATCGGCGCGCGCCAGCCGCGGCGCCATGATGGCTTTCTCCACCTTGGTCGAGCCGCAAATCGGACAGCTTATAAGCCCGCGTTTTTTCTGCTTGTCGAACCCGGCGGAGTTCGCAAACCAGCTTTCGAATTGGTGATCGTCGGCGCAGCTGAGCGCATAGCGGATCATGGCGTGCCCCGCACCGCGTGCAGATAGGCCGGCTCCGCCATCGGCTCGACCAGCTCGAAACGCCGGCCGTGGCGCAGCGACGGAATTTTGGCGCGCGCCGCCGCGGCTTGGGCGGGATCGATTTCGGCCATGACGATGCCGGGCTCGGTGCCGCCTTCGGCCAGCACGCGGCCCCACGGATCGACGATCAGCGAATGACCGTAGGTCTCGCGGCCGTTCTCATGCGTGCCGCCTTGCGCGGCGGCGAACACGAAGCAGCCGTTCTCAATGGCGCGGGCGCGAATGAGCACGTGCCAATGCGCCTCGCCGGTCTGCCGGGTGAACGCCGACGGAATGGCCAGGAACGACGCGCCAGCCTCGGCCAGCGCGCGGTAGAGCGCCGGGAAGCGCAGATCGTAGCAGACGGTGAGCCCGAGCCGGCCCCACGGCAGATCGGCCACCACGGCGAGTTCGCCCGGCCGATAGGTGTTGGATTCGCGGTAACTCTCGCCGCCGGCGAGATCGACGTCGAACATGTGGATCTTGTCGTAGCGCGCGACGACCTCGCCGCTGCGGTCGATCAGGAACGAGCGGTTCACCGCCTTTTCGGACGAAGCCTTGAGGGCGAGCGAGCCGAGATGAATATAGATTCCGAGCTTGCGCGCCACCTCGCACATGGCCGCCAGCGTGGGATCGTGCTCGTCGGCGCACAGGTTGGCGAACAGACGGTCGCGCTTGACCTCCATGATGTTGGTCATTTCCGGCGTCTGCACGTAATCGGCGCCGGCGCGCTTGGCCTCGCCGATCGCGGCCAAAACGGCATCGAGATTGACGTGCGGATCGCGCGCAGAGCGCATCGCAATGAGCGCGACCTTGAACATGCTCGGTGCGCTCATGCCGGCTCCTCTTTGACTTCGGCGAGCAGCGCGTCGAGCTTGCCCGCCTGTTCGAGGGCATAAAGATCGTCACAGCCGCCGATATGCGTCGCGCCGATGAAGATTTGCGGATAGGTGCTGCGGCCGCCGGCGCGTTCGATCATCTGGCGGCGGATTTGCCGGTCGCGACCGGCGTCGATCTCATGGAACGCTACGCCCTTGCTGGACAATAGCTCCTTGGCGTCCATGCAGAATGGGCAATACGGAATCGTATAGATGTCGACCGCGGCCATGATGCCAAATGTAAGCGCTGCCTTGCGCTTTCCCTATAGGGCCGTTCGGCCCGGATCGGCAACCCGGGCGAATACCAGAACGTCCACGCTGGCGGCGCCGGTGCGATTGAGCGCGCGGGCGCAACCATCGACTGTCGCGCCTGAGGTTAATACATCGTCAATCAGGACGAGGCGACGGCCGGCGACCGCCCCCCGCCCGCTCTCCGGCACTTTGAAGGCGCCCTGGATATTGCTGGCGCGCTCGGCGCGGCTGAGGCCGACTTGCTGGGCGGTGGCTTTGACGCGCTTGAGCGCGCCGGCGGCGACCGGCACGCCGCTTTGCGCCGAGACCGACGCCGCCAGCATGGCCGACTGGTTGAAACGCCTCGCCCATTGGCGGCGCCAGTGCAGCGGCACCGGGACCAGCGCGTCGGCCTCCGCCAGCAGCTCGCGGCCGG
>JASHXZ010000047.1 GCA_030043285.1 Xanthobacteraceae bacterium
GAGGTGGAAGGCGTCACCCCAGAGCGCGACCGTACGCTCGACGAAGTCAAAGGCGAGGTCGAGCAGCGCTGGCGCGACGACCAGATTGCCAAGCGGCTGCAAACAAAGGCCGCCGACCTGCTCGACAAGGCCAAGAGCGGCAACCCGTTCGACGCGCTGGCGGCGAGCGCCGGGGTCAAAGTGCAAAAGGCGTCCGGACTCAAGCGCGGCACCACCCCGCCGCCGGGAATCTCGGCCAAGGCGGTCGACGCCGTTTTCCATACCGCCAAGGACGCATTCGGCAGCTCGGTAGGCGACAAGCCGACTGAATGGTTCGTGTTCCGCGTCACCGACATCAACACGCCAGCGCTCGATCCCAACTCGGCCGACGGCAAGAAGCTCGAGCAATTGCTGCAAAGCACGATGGGCAACGACTTGTTCGGCCAATACGTCGGCTGGTTCGAGCAAGAGCTCGGCACCAGCATCAACCAGTCGGCGTTGGCGCAGGCCGTGGGCAACAGCGGCGCGGACAATCAGTGAATGCGGACGGAGCCGGCGGCTGACGATTTTGCCGCGCGCTATGCGGCCGGCGTGCCGCAGGTGGTGTGGACGACGCTGGTTGCCGATCTTGAAACGCCGGTCTCGGCCTTTCTCAAAGTCACCGCAGCGCGGCCGCAACGGCCCGCTGCGAAGCCACCCGGGGCAGCGAGTTTTTTGCTCGAGTCGGTCGAGGGTGGTGCGGTCCGCGGACGCTATTCGATCATCGGCTTGGAGCCGGACCTGGTGCTCCGCATCGAAGGCAACCATGCCGAGATCAACCGCAACCCGCAACATGAGCCGGAGCGCTTTGCCCCAGCCGGCATACCGCCACTGCAGGCGCTACGGACACTGATCGAACAGAGCCGTATCAGGCTGCCGGATGTGCTGCCGCCGATGGCCGCCGGCGTGTTCGGCTATCTCGGCTACGACACCGTTCGGCTCGTCGAGGATTCGCTGTCGGCACCCCCAAGCGACCCGCTCGGCATTCCCGATGCGATTCTGGTGCGCCCGACGCTGGTGATCGTGTTCGATGCGGTTGAAGACACCATCACCATCGTCACGCCGGTGCGACCCGAAGCGGCCGTTTCCGCCGCTGCGGCATTGGCACGGGCGCAGGAGCGCATTGCCGATATTGTGGACGCTCTCGATGTGCCCCCGCCGAACCCCTCCCCCCTCGCACAGGAGAGGCGGGAGCGGACCGCCGCCGACCTTCACCTCGGCCCGCTCGGCGTGGCGGCGCGGTCGAATACGACGCCGGCCGAATTCAAGCGCATGGTGTTGCGCGCCAAGGAGTACATCGTCGCCGGCGACATTTTTCAGGTGGTGCTGTCGCAGCGCTTCGAGGCGCCGTTTCGGCTGCCGCCGTTTGCGCTCTATCGCGCGCTGCGTCGGGTCAATCCGTCGCCATATCTTTATTTCCTCGACTTCGGCACCTTCGCGGTCGCCGGATCGAGCCCCGAAATTCTGGTCAAGGCGCGCGCCGGCATCGTCACCATCCGGCCGATCGCCGGGACGCGGCGGCGCGGCGCCACCCCGCACGAGGACGCCGCGCTCGAGGCCGAGCTCCTTGCCGATCCAAAGGAGCGCGCCGAGCACCTGATGCTGCTCGACCTCGGCCGCAACGATGTCGGCCGCGTCGCCGCGATCGGCAGCGTCAAGGTCACCGACCAGTTCTTCATCGAGCGCTACAGCCAGGTCATGCACATCGTGTCGAACGTCGAGGGCCGGCTGCGCGGCGACCGCGATCGGCTTGACGCGCTCGCCGCCGGCTTTCCTGCCGGCACCGTGAGCGGCGCGCCAAAGGTGCGCGCCATGCAGATCATCGACGAACTGGAGAAGGAGAAGCGCTCGCTCTATGCCGGCTGCGTCGGCTATTTCTCCGCCGGCGACGAGATGGACACCTGCATCGTGCTGCGCACCGCGCTGATCAAGGACGGCGTGATGTACGTGCAGGCTGGTGCCGGCATCGTCGCCGATTCCGATCCGGAGTTCGAGCAGCAGGAATGCATCAACAAGGCCAAAGCCCTGTTCCGCGCCGCCGAAGAGGCCCAGCGTTTCGCCAGCGCTGCCCGGCGGGGTCAGTGAGTCATCTTCGTCCGCTTGTCCCCGCGCAAGCGGGGACTCAGTGGCTTTGCAAACGTCAGTTCCGCGCCAGCTTGCGCTTCTCCAACAACTGATTGACGTGGCGCAGCACGTGATCGGCGACGATGGCGTGGCCTTCGGCGGTCGGATGGAACGCGCCGCTCATCAGCGCGGCGTAAGGCGGCTGCAGCTCGTCGAACGTCGCGATGCCTTCGCGGTGCGTATTGGCGGAGAGAAACGCGTCGTTCGGATCGCGCGCCAGCCGCCAACGATGGCCGTACGGCAGCACGCCGGCCGGCGAGTACGGCACGAACGCGCCGGTGGCGTTCGAAACCCGCGGCATCGCCATGCTGAGCTGATCGGCCAGCGCGTGCTGCGGGTCACGCGCGCAGATGCCGCGGCGCGCGAACTCGGGGATGTGATCGGTAATCAGCTGGAAGCCGGTGCCGGCGCCCGTCGCCAGGCCCGCGGGGCAGCCTGGCCGGTGTGCATCGGTCATGCATTCGAGGCGGTCCTGCAGGCTGTGCACGAAAGTCGACACCTCCTGGCTACGCGCCCGGTCGTATCTGAACTTCGGAAAGACATCGAGGCCAAGCGTCGGCTGCGCGCCGCAAACATTGCCGGTCTCATCGAACTGAATCGGCTCGTAGGCATTTTGCAGCACCTTCGACGGCTCGACGCCAAAACCGTCGCTGAGCGCCTGCTTGACCGCCTCGACGCGGCGGTCGAGGACTCGCAGATAGGCTTCCGCCACCGACGGCGGATAACGGATCTCGTGGCCGATAAGGCCGACCACCGGGGCGATATCGGACGCCGAGGCTGTGATCGCGTAGGCGACCAGCGCGCCGAAGCCGACGTCGTTGCCGCCGACCGAAAGCAGAA
>JASHXZ010000048.1 GCA_030043285.1 Xanthobacteraceae bacterium
TCTGCCGTCGGCCGGATGGCTTGTGATTTGGGCGCGGACAGCATGCGCCCGCGCAAGCGCCCGCCGACCACGCGCATCACTTGCGCCGCGGCCGTGACGGACGCGGGCCGGACGCGCGATCACGCGAGACGCGGCGACCGCCGCGGCCGTGCTTGCGCGCGGCTTTATCGCTGCGGTCGACGCGCGGTGCTGGCGCCTCGTTCGGCTTTGTCTCGCCGTGGCGCTCAACGGCAATGCGGCGCCCCTTCCGGTCGGTCAAAACCTCGGCGCGCACTGCGCCGGAGCGAACATTGTGCTCGGCGCGCTGGTCCCGCCGCCCGCCGTGAAAGCGTCGCCGCAGCGGTTTTTTCTGTTCGCCGTCCGGCGTGCGCCACGAATGACTGATCGGCTTGTCCCGCCGCTTAGGCTCGCGGCGTTCCTCGCCGCGGCCGGGCGGCGGTGCGGGGGAGGGCACATGCGGTTGCGAAAAATCTGCGCCTGAGAGTGCGACAAGCTTCGGCCCGAGCTGCTCGCGCAAGACTCGGGTACGCACCTCCTCGACCTCACTCTCGGCGAGTTCGCCGAGCTGGAACGGGCCGAAAGACACGCGAATGAGCCGGGTCACGGTCAAACCGAGCGCGCCCAGGACGTTGCGCACTTCGCGGTTCTTGCCCTCGCGGATCGCGAAGGTCAGCCACAGGTTCGAGCCCTGGACGCGGTCGAGCGTCGCCTCGATCGCGCCGTACCGGATGCCTTCGACGCTGATGCCCTCGCGCAACCCATCGAGTTGCTGCTGGGTGACCGAGCCGTGCGCGCGCACCCGATAGCGGCGCAACCAGCCGGTCGCCGGCAGTTCGAGCACGCGGGCGAGCGCACCGTCATTGGTCAAGAGCAGCAAGCCTTCGGTGTTGAAATCGAGCCTGCCGACGCTGATCAGCCGTGGCAGATGTTTGGGCAGGCGCGCGAAAATGGTCGGGCGGCCGCGCGGGTCGGCGTGCGTCGTCATCAGGCCCCGCGGCTTATAATAGAGAAAGAGGCGCGTGCGCTCTTTCGCCGGCAGCGGCGCGCCGTCGACCATAATGTGGTCGCCGGCGGTGACGTCACGGGCGGGCGAGCGGATCACCTCGCCGTTGACGGCGACGCGGCCGGCGGCGATCCACGCTTCGGCTTCGCGGCGCGAGGCTAGTCCGGCGCGGGCAATGGCTCTCGCTATGCGTTCGCCGCCGCTATGCGGCTCACTCTTTTCGTCCATAATCCTGCCGATAGCAGAGGTGATGGCACCGGGCCATGGCATCCTTCATCGAGATTGCGCTTGACGAGGCGCGTGCGGCAGGCGCGGCCGGTGAAGTCCCGGTCGGCTGCGTCATCGTGCGCGAGGGCGCCGTCATAGCACGCGCCGGCAACCGCACGCTGGCCGATGCCGATCCGACCGCACACGCCGAACTCGTCGCTATCCGCAAGGCCGCGGCCGCGCTCGGCTCCGAGCGGCTCACCGAATGCGACCTCTACGTCACGCTCGAGCCCTGCGCCATGTGCGCCGCGGCGATCGCGTTTGCCCGCATCCGCAGGCTCTATTATGGCTCCGCCGATCCCAAGGGCGGCGCGGTCGAGAACGGCGTGCGGTTTTTTGCGTCGCCGACCTGCCATCACCGGCCGGAGATTTATGGCGGCATGGCCGAAGCGGAAGCTTCCGCCTTGCTGAAGGAGTTTTTCAAGGAACGGCGGTGACGCTTACCCCGAGCAGCGCTGCGAGCTTCTCCTTCACCTCCTTTTTCATCGCATCGGCGGTGCGCATGATCGAGCTTGCCTGGTAAAAATCGAGCGTGCGGAAGGTCGTGACGTTCGGCTGGATCAAGATATCGGGCTCTGCGTGGGCGAGCTTGGCGGCAAGAATGGCGCCGCCCATGACCAGGATCGTTGTGTAGACGGCCTCCCAGGTGCCGGGCATGTCGGAGCGCTCGACTGCCGGGATACCGAACACGTCGACGGCCAGCACGATATCGGCGCGGCCGAACAATGTGTCGTAAGGCAGCGGATTGGTGGTGCCGCCATCGATCAGCACGCGGCCGTCGGCCAGCACCGGTCGAAACAGGCCGGGGATGGCGATCGAAGCGGCGACGGCGCGATGCAGCGGTCCGGACGATTGCGGCGCCTCCTGCCGGCGGTGCAGATCCGTCGCCATCACAATGAGCGGAATTTGCAGCGCGGCAAAATCCGCCGGCACCGCCTGCGGCAAAAATTGTGCGCAGAATTTTTCGGCATCGAGTTGCGTTGCCCGGCTGAACGCGCCGGACAACAAGTGCGCGAACGTTCCGGCCCGCGACGCCACGAGCCGCCGCCTGATCTCGCCGGGACTGTGAGCAAGCGTCAGCACGTAGTGGCGGATATCGCGGCCGCGCATGCCGGCCGCATAGGCGGCGCCAATCAACGCGCCGATCGAAGCGCCGGCGATCACCGTCGGCCTAACGCCCATCTCGTCGAGCGCCTCGAGCACGGCGACATGGGCGAGGCCGCGCGCGCCGCCGGAGCCAAGCGCGAGCGCGAAGGTTTTCATGCGCGGGCCTTGACGGCGAATTCCCAGGCCGTGGCGGCGAGCGGGCGCACCAGTTCGGCCTTGGCGGCCGCATACGCGCTGGTCGCGGTGCCGTCGCGCACGCGTCCGGCGATGCCCTGGAGGATCGCGGCGATGCGAAAGAAATTGTAGGCGAAGTAGACCGCGAGATACGGCCGCGGATCGAGCCCGGTGCGCGCCACGTAGGCATCGACGTAAGCGTCGAGGGTCGGAATCCCGAGCGCTGCGAGATCGCAGCCGAGGAGCGAACCGGTGCCGGCATCGGCCGGCGGCATGTGCCATTGCATCAGGTGATAGGAAAAATCGGCAAGCGGATCGCCGAGCGTCGACAACTCCCAGTCCAGCACCGCCGCGATCGCCGGCGCATCGGGTGCCAGAATAATGTTGTCGAGCCGGTAATCGCCGTGCACGAGGCGCGGCGGCTGCGGCGGCGGCAGATGCGCCGGCAGCCAGGCGATCAGCCGCTCCATCTCGTCGATGATTTGCGTCTCGGAGGCGCGATATTGCTTCGACCAGCGCTCGACCTGCCGCGCCACGTAATTCTCGCCGCGGCCGTAATCGCCGAGCCCGATCGCCGCCGGATCGAAACTGTGCAGCCGCGCCAAGGTCGCATTCATGGCGTCATAGACGCCGGCGCGCTCGGCCGGGCGCGAGCCGGGCATGTCCGGCTCCCAGAACACCCGGCCCTCGACATGCGCCATCAAAAAGAATGCGGTGCCGGTGATGGCCTCGTCGGCGCAATACAGAAGAGGCTGGGGTACCGGAAAGCCTTGCGCGTGGAGCGCACTGATCACGCGGTGTTCGCGATCGACGGCGTGCGCCGACGGCAACAACTTGCCGGGCGGCTTACGCCGCAGCACGTAACGGCGGCGCGGGGTCGCGATCAGGTAAGTCGGATTCGACTGGCCGCCTTTGAACTGGTTGACCACAACGGGTCCGGAAAATCCGGCCACATGGTCGTGCAAATAGGCTTCAAGCCGGCCGACGTCGAAGCGCAGCCGCTCGGCGACCTCGCGTGTTCCGGTAAAAGCGTTTCGCCGATCGATTTCGCTCATGACCCGAGATTTTAGTCTGCGGCGAAGAAATCCAGCAACGCCCGCGCGGTGGCGTCCGGATTTTCCTCGGCCAGATAATGGCCGCTGTCGACGGCGAAGCCGCGCACATCCGCCGTCCAGTCGCGCCATGCCGCGAGCGCGTCGATGCCGGCATTGGCAGGAAGCCCGGTCGTGCCCCACAGCGCCAGCACCGGGCACGCGATCCTGTTTCCGGCCGCCCGGTCGGCCTCGTCATGGACGAGGTCGCTGGTGTGGCCGGCGCGGTAATCCTCGCACATGGCGGCAATGCGGGTCGGATCGCCATAGGCGGCGTGATAATGCGCAAGCGCGCGCGGATCGAAAATCGCAACGCTCTTCGCGCCGCTGCCGGCGGCCGCGCGCGAGTCGAAGAAGAATTTCGGGTCGCGGCCGATCAGCGTTTCAGGGAACGGCGCCGGCAGCGACAGAAAAGTCCAATGCCAGGCGCGCGCCGCGAGCCGCGCATCCATGCGGTGCCACATGTCGTAGGTGGTGACGATGTCGAGCACCGCGAGCCGGGTGAGCCGGCCGGGATGATCGAGCGCGAGCCGATAGCCGACGCGGCCGCCGCGGTCGTGCCCGACAAGATCAAAGCGCACGAAGCCGAGCGCCTCCATCAGCTCCACCATCGCCGCCGCCATGGCGCGTTTGGTGTATGGCGCGTGGTCGGCTTGCGCCGCGGGCGCGTCGGACCAGCCGTAGCCCGGCAGGTCGGCAATCACCAAGGTGAAGCGCTCCGCCAGTGCCGGCGCCACGCGGTGCCACATCACGTTGCTCTGCGGATGGCCGTGCAACAGCAGAAGCGGCGGTCCGTTGCCGCCGACGCGGGCAAAGATTTTACCAGCCGTCGTGCTGATCCAGCGCGACGCGTAGCCGGGATAAAGGTCGGCGAGGTCAGGCATTGCCGTTTCGCATATTCAGGCCTCTGTCCGCTATCTGGACCATGCTGCGGTGACATCGGTTTTCGAGAAATCGTCGCCCTTAAACAAAAGCGGTTCGTTTCGACTTTTGGCGAGCGCGTATGCAAAGCAATCGCCGAAGTTCAACCCGGCCCGGTGGTAATTCTTTCCGTATTTGAAATATGCGTCGCGTGCCGCCATCGCATCATCAACAGTCACAGCGCAGACTTCAATCGTCAGATCAACGACAAGCTCATCGACCAATCGGGCCGCACTTGTTCGTTTTTTCTTTGCAGCGATCACGATCGAGGCCTCATGGAGCGTCACCGCAGAAATTGCTAGCGGCGCTTCCGAGCTGAGCAGCTTTGAGAACGTTTCGTTCTCCGGCTCATCCAACAGAATCGCAATGATCGCCGATGTATCGATGACCATCAGTCGAAATGTCCAAGCTTGTTGTAGCCTATAATCTCATCGGCCGTACGATCATCAAGCGTCGGAAGAGCTTTGGCTTTGGCCACGAGTTTTGTCAGCTTGCGTTTGCGAGCGGCGATTTCACTCTCGGTTAAGGGGACGCGCTCCAGCCGCTCACGCACCGCCTGCTTGACAGCATCAGTGATGCTTTCGCCCGTGCGATCGGCGAGCCGGCGGATCAACTGGTCCGCTTCGGGGTCCTTGATCAGAATGGCCATCTTGCTTCCATATATATTTATTTCGCAGAATATATACTGTTCTATGCGTAAAGGCCAACAAACTGACTTGGCTGCTATTTTCCTCGCTCAGCCGCTCGCCAGCCGATGTCGTGGCGGCAGAAGCCTTCGGGCCAACGGATGCGGGCGACTGCCTCATAGGCACGCGCTTGCGCCTGCCGGACGGTGCCGCCGAGCGCGCAGACGTTGAGCACGCGGCCGCCATTGGCGAGGATTTTTCCGTCTTCGGCCTTGGTGCCGGCGTGAAAGATTTCCACGTCCTCGATCGCTGCAGCCTCGTCGAGCCCTTCGATGACGGAGCCTCGTGCGTAAGCACCGGGGTAACCCTTGGCGGCCATCACCACCGTGAGGGCGACTTGCGGATACCAGCGCAGATCGAACGATTTGAGCTGGCCATCGCGGCTCGCCAGCAGCGCCGGGATCAGGTCGGACATCAGGCGCAGCATCAGCACCTGACATTCCGGATCGCCAAAGCGCACGTTGTATTCGATGAGTTTTGGTCCGGCGTCAGTGATCATCAGCCCGGCGTAGAGCACGCCTTTATACGGCGCGCCGATCGCCTTCATGGCGCGCAGCGTCGGCTCGATAATGTCCGCCATCACGCGCGCGCTCATGGCGGCGTCGATGTTCGGCGCGGGCGAATAGGCGCCCATGCCGCCCGTGTTGGGGCCTTGATCGCCATCGAAGGCACGCTTGTGATCCTGCGCGGTCGAGAGTTCAAGCGCGGTGTCGCCGTCGCACAGCGCGAAGAACGAGGCTTCCTCACCGTGGAGAAATTCTTCGACGACGATCTCGGCGCCGGCTTCGCCCAAGCCGCCGGCGAATATCGTATCGATCGCCGCCTCGGCCTCGGCAACGGTTTGCGCGACGATCACGCCTTTGCCGGCGGCGAGGCCGTCGGCCTTGACCACGATTGGCGCGCCCTGATCGCGCACGTAAGCCTTGGCCGGCTCGGCGGCCTTGAAGCGCTGGTAAGCGGCAGTCGGGATGCCGTTCGCGCGGCACAAATCCTTGGTGAAGCCCTTTGAGCCTTCGAGCCGTGCCGCCGCGCGGCTCGGGCCGAAGGCCTTGATGCCGGCTGCTTCGAGATCGTCGACAATGCCGGCACAGAGCGGGCCCTCGGGCCCAACCACGACCAGATCGATCTTGTTGGCGCGGCAGAACGCGATGACCGCCGCGTGGTCGGCGACATCGAGCGCCACGCATTCGGCCTCGCGCGCGATGCCGGCATTGCCGGGCGCGCAAAACAGCCGGTCGGTGAGCGGGCTTGCCGCCATCTTCCAGGCCAGCGCGTGCTCGCGCCCGCCGGAGCCGAGCAGGAGAATGTTCATGGCGGGTTGGTCATGGATTGGGGCGCCGGGATCGAGTCTCCGTAGCACGGCGGCGCCTCGGCGCAAGCCGTGGGGGTTATCACCTGCGGCCCTTGACCGGCCCCCTCCGTGCGGCGCATGAGCCGGCAATCGTAACCCCGACCCGCGCCCCGATGAACGAGCCGCGCCTCAATCTGCCGGAACTGACGGTCTCCGAATTGTCGGCGGCGCTGCGCCGCACGATCGAGGACGCTTACGGCT
>JASHXZ010000120.1 GCA_030043285.1 Xanthobacteraceae bacterium
CAAGCCGGCAAACGAGGCGGCGGGAATGGTCGAGACAATGTGCGCGTCCTGGGCGAGATGGCCTTCCAGCGCGACATCGAGTCCGCCGGCGATCGCCTCCAGGTGGTTGCGCGCCACCGGCACGATACCGCTTGCACCGACGTCGAAGGTGATGAAGGCGACGTGCGCTGCCGCGTTGTGCTGCGGTTCGCGCTCGAGCGGGGGCGCCGGACCAGACGGCTCGGCGGTGAACAGATCGTCGAACGAAACAATGCCGTCAGGCAGGTTGTCGCCGAAGCCGCAGACGTAGCGGATCGAAAACACCTCCGAGGCGACCCGCATGGCGAAATGGCAGTGATTGAAGCTGCCAATTCGGCCGCCGGTGATCAACGCCTTGGCGCCAAGCCGTGCCAGCGCCGCCACGGTTTCGGCGCGGCGCCACAGCAGCGGCAGCGGCGCCGCAATAAGGCCGGCGCGCAGCACCCCGAGCAGGGTCAGGATATTGTCCACCGTGTTGGGCAGTTGAATGCCGACGATAGAGTCGGCGGCGATGCCCATGTCGCGCAGCCGACCGGCAATCGCTGCGACCACGCGATCGGCCTCGGCGTAAGTCAGCCGCCGCGGCGCGCCGTCGGTAAACGCATGCCGGTTCGGCGCATCGAGCAAAGCCAGCCGATCCGGATGCTTGGTCGCGATGCGGTGAAACACCTCGTCCACGGTGAGGCGGCGCGGGCCTTGCTGCGGTGCCTCGGCCGTCGGATCGCCGAGAATCATGGCGTCGCTCCCGCGCCGCGACGCCACCAGGTGTCCGGCAGGTAGCCGGACAAGGAGGTATGCGCCGGATGCTGCACATCGGCCGCGTGCGCCACCCACTGCTGCGGCAAATAGAACAGCGGCACCACGTAGCTGCCGGAGATCAGCACGCGGTCGAGCGCGCGCACGGCGTCGACGAACGCACCACGGTCGCGGGCGCCAAGCAGCGCTGCGATCATGGCGTCGGCTGCCGGACTGCGCACGCCCATATAGTTTCGCGTGCCCGGCTGGTCGGCCGCGGCCGAGCCGAAATAGAAGCTCTGTTCGTTACCCGGCGACAGCGATTGCTCCCAGCGGTATTCGATCATGTCGAAGTCATACGACATGAGTCGCTGCTGATATTGCACGTCATCGACCAGCCGCACCTGCGCGTCAATGCCGGCGCGCGCCAGGTTGTGGGAAAACTCCAGCGCCAGGCGCTCCTGGTCGCGGCTTGTCACCATGATCTCGAAGCTGAGCGGCCGGCCGCCCGCGCGCTGGCGCAGCTTCGTACCTTTGAGCTCGTAGCCCGCGGACTGAAGGAGCAGCAGCGCTTGGCGCAAGGCGGTGCGGTCATGACCGGAGCCGTCGCTCACCGGCGGCGACCAGCTGCCGTCGAGCACGTCGGGGCGCACCGCGCCGGGAAACGGCGCGAGCAGGCTGCGCTCCTCGCCGTCCGCAGGCCGGTGGTAGGCCGACAATTCGGAATCGTCAAAAAAGCTGGTGCTGCGTTTATAAAGACCGAAAAAGAAATTGCGGTTGATCCATTCGAAATCGAACAACAGGGCGATCGCCTGCCGCACGCGGATATCGGCGAAAACCGGCCGGCGCGTGTTGAAGACGAAATTCAGCGCCGGCTTCGGCTGCGCGTCGGCGAACGTTTCCTTGAGGACGCGGCCGTCGCGCACCGCGGGAAAATCGTAGCCGGTCTGCCAGCGCGTCGGATCGTCCTCGACGCGGAAATCGTAGAGCCCGGCCTTGAAGGCCTCGAAATAAGCGTTGGCGTCGCGATAATAATCGATGCGTACCGCGTCGAAATTATACAGGCCGCGATTGATCGGCAGGGCGCGGCCCCAATAATTCGGATCGCGCTTGAAGGTGACGCTTTTGCCGACGTCGACGTCGCCGACCACATAGGGGCCGCTGCCGATCGGTATCGCCAAACTTGTTTGCTCGAAATGCGCCGTGTCGATGGCGTGCTTGGGCAGGATCGGCATCAATCCGAGAATGAGCGGCAATTCCCGGTCGTTGTTACCGGCAAGGTCGAAGCGCACGGTACGCGTATCCAAAATGTCGGCGCGCGCCACCTTGGAATAATAGGTGCGATAGCGGCCGTGGTCGCGCAACAGCTGCCAGGAAAACACGACATCTTCGGCGGTCACTGGCGCGCCGTCGGAGAAATGCGCGGCGGGATCGAGGCTGAAGGTGACGAAATCGCGGGCATCGTCGGTCTCGACGCTGCGCGCCAGCAGGCCATAGAGCGTGAACGGCTCGTCAAAGCCGCGCGCCATCAGGCTCTCGAACACGAAGCCGCGCACCGCCTGCACCGGCAGGCCCAGCACGATCAACGGGTTGAGGCTGTCGAACGTGCCGAGTTCGCCTTCCACCAGCTGGCCGCCCTTCGGCGCATTGGGATTGACATAGGGCATGGCGGTAAAATCCGGCGGCAGCGCCGGCGCGCCGTGCATGGCGAGCGCGTAGGCCGCGTCAGCCGGTTGCGGGACAGCCACGGCAAGCGCCAGCGCGCTGCAGCATGCGGCGCAGGTAGCGGCGCGGCGCGAGGCTCTCAGGATGGCTTGCAACGGATTTTTGGTGCTCGACAACGAGCCGAACCTATGGCGGTCGCGGTGTTTCGGTATTGGCTTGGTGACGTGGCGAGTGTAACACACGACCGGCGTTTACGCGGGCTTTATGGGGCAGCCAATTGCCGCCGCCGACGAGGGGCGGTGTCACGCTGTTGCCGCAATCTGCGTCGATTGACCGTGCAGCCGGGGGTATGCGCGGCAAATGCGGTGACCCATCGAGGGGCATGCGGGCCGCTTTAACAGTCGTCACAGCTCGGACCGAACAAGATCGGCTAAGGCTGATTTGCGGCCGGCAGCATGAAGAGGGACTGCTTCTCATGACCTATCGTAACGCGTGGGCACCGGCGCGGCCGAGCGGCCGCACGTTCGGTGCCATCGCCAAGACAGCAGCCCTGACCGTAGCGCTCGCCGTGGCGTCGGGCTCGTTTGCGCTGGCCCAGCAGCCCAAAAAGCCGCCGGCCAAGAAGCCAGCCGCTCAGGCCCAGCAGGCGCAACCGGCCCAGCAGGCCGCGCCGCCGCAAGGGCAGCAGCAGCCGCAGCAACAGCCGGTTCAGCTGATCTATTCGCCGTGGACCAAATTCTGCCTCAACGGCAACGAGGCCGGCGGCACCAAGAAGGTCTGCTTCACCGGCAAGGACGCCCGCATCGAATCCGGCATGCTGGTGGCCTCTGCGGTGCTGATCGAGCCGGAAGGCCAGCCGAAGAAAGTCTTTCGCATAACGGTGCCGCTCGGCATGGCGCTCGCCAACGGTACGCGCGTGCTGATCGACCAGAACCAGCCGCTCACAGCGCCGTTTTCGTTTTGCGTTCCGGCCGGCTGTATGGCGGATTACGACATCACGCCCGAAACCATCGCCAGCCTGAAGAAGGCCAAGGGCCTTTACATTCAGGCCATCAAGGTGGACGGCCAGCCGCTCACCGTGCCGCTGCCGCTTGGCGATTTCGCCAAGGCTTATGACGGCCCGCCGACCGATCCAAAAGTGTTCAAGGACGAACAGGACAAGCTGCAGGCGGAGCTGCAGAAGCGCGCCGAGGAAGCGCGCAAGAAGCTGGAAGAAGCCAATCCGCCCGGCGCAGGCCCCGGCGCCGCCGCCGCACCGCAGGGCAAAACGCAATAGCGCGTCTTGTTCAGTGCCGCACCGAAAAGATGCCCGGCCTTGCGCCGGGCATCCTCGTCTTGTGCGTCAAGCGACCGCCCGGATCGCGGCCT
>JASHXZ010000049.1 GCA_030043285.1 Xanthobacteraceae bacterium
GCATGTTCGCGGTGCCGATGGCCGACATCGTGCGCGTGCACGCTTCGAGCGGCACCACCGGCAAACCGACCGTGGTCGGCTATACGCAAAACGACATCGTCACCTGGGCGCAGCTGATGGCGCGCTCGATCCGCGCCGCCGGCGGGCGATCCACCGACAAGATCCATAACGCCTACGGCTACGGGCTGTTCACCGGCGGGCTCGGCGCCCATTATGGCGGCGAATATCTGGGCGCCACCGTCGTTCCGGTGAGCGGCGGCCTCACCGAGCGTCAGGTCCAGCTCATCGTCGACTTCCGCCCCGACATCATCATGGTGACGCCGTCCTACATGCTCGCCATCGCCGACGAGTTCGAGCGCCAGGGTTTTGTCGCGGCGAAAGATTGCAGCCTGCGCATCGGCATTTTCGGCGCCGAGCCGTGGACCGACAGCATGCGCGATGAGATCGAACGCCGCATGGGCCTGCAAGCGCTCGATCATTACGGCCTGTCCGAGCTGATCGGCCCTGGCGTCGGCCAGGAGTGCCCGGACAGCAGAGGCGGGCTGACGCTGTGGGAGGATCACTTCTATCCCGAGATCATCGATCCGGAGACCGGCCGCGTTTTGCCGGACGGCGAGCCGGGCGAGCTCGTGCTCACCTCGCTGACCAAGGAGGCGATGCCGGTGGTCCGCTACCGCACGCGCGACCTTACCCGGCTGTTGCCGCCCGGCAGCCGGCCGATGCGCCGCATCGAGCGCATCAAGGGCCGCTCCGACGACATGCTGATCATCCGCGGCGTCAATCTATTTCCCTCGCAGATCGAGGTCGTGCTCGGACGCGAACCGGCACTGGCGCCGCACTATGTGCTGGAAGTGCGGCGGCCGCATGCGCTCGACGAGCTCGACGTGCTGGTCGAGATGCGGCCGGAACTGTCCGGCAAGCTGAGCGCCGGGGACATCGACGGCTTGGCCGGGCGCGCGCAGCAGCTGATCAAATCCTATGTCGGGCTCACCGCGACGGTGCGCGTGCTCGAACCCGGCACCATCGAGCGTTCGCAAGGCAAGGCCAAGCGCGTCATCGATCGGCGGCCAAAGAGTGTTTGAACATGGATCAGGCTGCAGCAAAGCGCTCGTTACAGGAAGGCGGCCTCGGCCAGGACCAGGTGGGCGCCTGGCTTGCTACCCTGCCGCCCAGCACAAGCGAAATTGCCGACGACCGCCGCCGCTACACGGAGTTTTGGCAGCAGTCCTATGCGCTGATTGCGCGGTTGCCGCAAAAGCCCAAACGCAGCCGCGCCGAGGCCGAAGCGGCGCAAACGATTTTTGCCGCAGCGCGCGCGGCGCGTGAGCGATTTCTCACTGCGCATGCGAGCGCGCTCTACGACGAGCTGACGCAGCGGCGCTCGCGCTTTGTCCGCCTGGAGGATCTGGTATTCGCCGCCGCCGCAGCAGTGCCCGGCCTGACGCCGACGGCGGAGCAAGTCAAAGCCGAAAGCCAGCTTCTCCAGCGCGACAAGGACGGCGTCGAAATCGATCAGGGCATTTTTCTCGCCCACGTGCTCGCCAACGAAGCTTCCGGCCGCCACCTTTGCCACGCCATGCTGCTGCCGCGCGCGGAGACGGCCGACTATCTGAAAAAGCTCGAAGCCGACGGCCGCGTCGATTTCGGTAAGGTGACGGTGGAACGTCGCGGCAAAGCCGCTTTCGTCACCGCAGGCAACCCGCGCTTTCTCAATGCCGAGGACAACACCACGCTCGGTGACATGGAAATCGCCGTCGACGTTGCCATCCTCGATCCGGCGACCGACATTGCGGTGCTGCGCGGCCGCGAGGTCGAGCATCCGAAATATCGCGGCCGAAGGCTGTTCGGCGCCGGCATCAACCTGACGCATCTTTATCGCGGCCTCATTCCGTTCACT
The DNA here is from genome assembly GCA_030043285.1 of Xanthobacteraceae bacterium. Taxonomy (GTDB): domain Bacteria; phylum Pseudomonadota; class Alphaproteobacteria; order Rhizobiales; family Xanthobacteraceae; genus BOG-931. The sequence continues at coordinate 1,898 of JASHXZ010000049.1, forward strand.
TGGTTTCTGCGGCGCGATCTCGGCTTCGTGCACAAATTTTTCCGCGGCGTGGCGCGGCCGGACGCTATTCCGGACGACGTGCACGGCACGGCAAGCGAAAAACCGTGGATCGCCGCGCTCGACGGTTTCGCCATCGGCGGCCATTGTCAGATCTTGTTGACGATGGACTACGTGCTGGCGGCGAGCGATGCGTTCATGACGTTGCCGGCGCGCAAGGAAGGCATCATTCCAGGCGCCGCAAATTTGCGCATGCCGCGCTTTACCGGCGACCGCATCGCCCGGCAGGCGATCCAATACGAGCGCCGTCTCGATTGCGATAGCCCCGAGGGCCGTTTGATGTGCGACGAGATCGCCGCACCCGCCGATATGGACCGCGCGCTCGATCACGTCATCGCGCGGCTGACCAGTGCGGGCGCGGTCAGCGCCACATCGAATCGCCGCGCGCTGCGCATCGGCGAGGAGCCGTTCGACATTTTCCGCCAATATTTTTCGGCGTACGCGCGCGACCAGGCCTATTGCCATTACAGCCCGGCGCTGATCGCCAATCTCGAACGCGAGTGGAACGCGCACAACAGAAAGATCTAATGGCAGCGCCGGCACTCCGCCCTAGAACGTAAAGAGCAGGGACGTGTACCAGTTGAGGCGGTCGGTCTCTTCGGCATTTTGAATGCCGCGCCCGAGGTAGCCCAACAGGTGCAGATGATCGTTCAAGTCGTAACGAACGCCGGTACCGATCGAGGTCATGTCCTTGCTGCCGATCGTGTCGGCGCTTTGGTGAAAGAGTTCGACCCCCACCTGCAGGTCGGTTTTGATCTGGCGCGTGACCACGACACCGGCCTCGCAGTAATCCTGCGAGTCGCCGCCGCGATTGAGGGCACAGCCGCCGCCGCCGAACGCCGACCACTGGCCCCAATCCTTTTCAACCCAAACCGGAAGCAGAAACGATGCATGCTGCGTGCCCACGTTGGTCGACAGGCTTGGCAAGAACACGCGGGGGAACACCGCAACATCAAGGCCGAAATTCTGCTGGGTCAGGAAGCGATACTTGGCGGCGAGCTCGACGTTGCCAGGGCCGATCGCCGACGGGCCAACGGCGCCAATGTCGTAGGCCAATGGCAGCGTCGCCGTCAGCTGCAGGTTGGGCGCGCCGCCATAATTGAAGTCGATGCCGCTTTCACCATTCGTGCCGTCGAGCGCGTTCATGCTGTTGGCAAAGGCGTAAATTTCGTAATGCTGGAAGTCGGTCGGTTCAGGATCGTCAGTGAAATAAGGCGGACCGGCCCAGGCAGAAATGCTCAGGCCGAGCAGAACGGCAACGATCGCTGGTGCCGTCAGGACGCGGCGAGCCGCGCTACGCGATCGGCAAGAAACGATCGTGCGCGCCAACGACGCCATTCGATACTCCGCCGCACTGTGCGGAGTGGACAATGGCACACGCACCGTGTCAACGCGACCATCGGTCTGGCCCTATCATCGCCGTTGGAATTTCGAGCAATGCGATCCTGACCGACAGCGCTTGCCCGCAA
>JASHXZ010000050.1 GCA_030043285.1 Xanthobacteraceae bacterium
TGATGTGCAGGACGCCGTAGATCAGCGTAAGTCCGAGCGCCACGAGCGCATAAACGGCGCCGGTCATCAAGCCGTTGAGCACTGCGGGTATGAGGATGACGGAGGACAGCACGGCGACGCAGTCCAGCCAGCCGCCTTCCTCAGATCGGCGGTACGGGAAACACCGGCTTGGCCGAGGCAAACTCCGGCGGCAAGATCACCTCGATGTCATTGTTGAGCACCTGCGTATTGACAGGCGCGGCACCCTGGTTCTGGCCGTTGACGAATTTCGTCGGGCCGTACGGCATGAGGTGTCCGCTGAACGTCGAACTGGCAAGCGCATCGCTGATTTTCGCCCGGTCGACACTGGCGGCGCGTTCGATGGCGTCGGCGAGCAGCAGGATGCAGGAGTAGTTCATGTAGACTTCGTAGGTGTAGAACTGGCCTTTGCTCTCCACCACTTTCTTCAGCGCCAGAGCCTTGGGGTTCTTGGGGTTGAACCAGTGATTACAGTCCATGATGTATTGCGCGGCTTCCGGAAATTCCTTGACGAACTTGTAGGACGAGGCCGCGCCGCCGAGGACCGAGTAGATCGCCTTAGGCCGCACCCGCTGCTGCTGCATGGTCCGTGCCAGCAGCACGTATTCATTATAATAGTTCGCCGGAATGACGAGGTCCGGATTGCGCGCCTTGATTTTCAGAACGACGTTCTCGAATTCGCGCGTCGGCGTCGGATGGGAGATAGTCTCCAGCACCTGAAAACCGCGAGCAGGCAGCTGCGCATTGAGGAGCTTGGCCAAGCCGGCACCGAAGGCGGAATCCTCGTGCACGATCATGACGGTCTTCGCCGGCTTGCCGGCCTGGTCGTTAATCGCCACCAGATTCTCCAGCGCGGTCTTGGCAATGACGCCAAAGCCCGGTCCGAAGCGGAATGTATTCTTCAAGCCGCGGGTGACGATCGAGTCGACAACGCCGACATCGACCACATAGGGCAGATCATAACGCGCCGCGGTCTGGCTCGCCGAAAGGCAGATGGCGCTGGCGTAACCGCCGACGACCGCGCACACCCCAGCTGCGTTCATTTTTTCAACTTCGGCATTGCCGCCGTCGGGCGTCGATTGAGCGTCGCCGAGCATCGGATCGAATTTAGCGCCACCCAGCGCCTTGATGCCGCCGGCGGCGTTGACCGCGTCGATCGCCAGCGTGGCGCCGAGGCGGCCCTGCTGACCGGAATACGACAGCGCGCCGGAAACCGGATGCAGCACGCCGATCTTCACGCCGGCGCCTTGCGCGCGCAGCAGCGCCGGCGCGTGCAACAGGCCCGCAGTTGCGCCCGCTGCGACTGCACTCGAACGCAAAAATTTGCGGCGGCTCAGACCTGAAGATCGACGAGACATGGGGCCCTCCTGCTGGTCGGAGAAAGCCTAACATTGGTCCGCAGGCATAGCTATACTGTCGTCGCCCTATCATCCTGTGCGGCTTCGACCGACGGCCTGCATGTCTCAACCTCGAACCATCATCGACAAGCTGTGGAGCGCCCACGAAATCCTGCGGCGCGACGACGGCGAATCGCTGCTGTGGGTCGATCGCCATTATGTGCATGAAGGTTCCTTTCACGCCTTCGCCAAGCTCGCGGCGCGCGGCGCCAAAGTCGCCGAGCCGCAATTGACGTTTGCCGTCACCGATCATTACATGCCGACGCGCCGCCCGCGCGGCGAGATCGACAATCCCGAACTCGCCCGCATGGTACGTCAGCTCGAGGAAAACACTGCAGCGAATGGCGTGAAGCTGTTTGGCCCCGACGATCCGCGCCAAGGCATCGTCCATGTGGTCGGCCCCGAGCAAGGCCTCACCCTGCCGGGCCTGCTCATCGTCTGCGGCGACAGCCATACGTCGACCCATGGCGCGCTCGGCGCCTACGCTTTCGGCATCGGCGCTTCCGAAGTCGCGCACGTGTTGATGACGCAGACCATTTGGCAAAAGAAGCCGAAGACAATGCGCGTGACGATCGATGGCGTAACGGCGCCTGGCGTCAGCGCCAAGGATATCGTGCTTGCCATCATCGCCCATATCGGCGCCGACGGCGCCACCGGATGTGCATTGGAATTCGCCGGCGCGGCGATCCGCGCGCTGTCGATCGAGGGCCGTTTGACCTTGTGCAACATGTCGATCGAAGCCGGCGCGCGCTGCGGCATCGTTGCGCCTGACGCGGCCACGTTTTCGTATCTGGAAGGCCGTCCTTACGCGCCGAAAGGTGCAGAACTCGACCGGGCGATGGAAAGTTGGTCGAAGCTGAATACGGACAGCGACGCGCCATTCGAGCGCGACGTCACCTTGGAAGCGAAAAACATAGCGCCCATCGTGACCTGGGGCACCAGTCCGGAAGATGCGCTGCCGATCGACGCCAGCGTACCGGACCCGGCGCGCGAGTCGAACGCCGCGCGCGCCGCGCATTGGCGCGATGCGCTCGCTTACATGGGCCTTACAGCCGGTAAAAGGCTATCCGAGATCGCGATCGATCGGGTTTTCATCGGCTCCTGCACCAATGCCCGCATCGAGGATTTGCGCGCCGCGGCGGCGGTGCTGGCCGGCCGCAGCAGCAAAGTCCCAGGCCTCGTCTCTGCCGGATCGAGCCTCGTCAAACAACAGGCCGAGCAGGAGGGACTAGACCGCGTTTTCCGCGAAGCAGGACTGCAATGGGGCGAATCCGGCTGCTCGATGTGTGTCGGTCTCAACGGCGACCTAGTCGCTTCCGGCGAACGCTGCGCCTCGACGACCAATCGCAATTTCCGTGGCCGGCAGGGTCCCGGCGCGCGCACCCACTTGATGTCGCCCGCCATGGTGGCGGCGGCGGCCGTCACAGGTTATCTCACCGACGTGCGCGACCTGCTGGTCGACCAGAAGGTCTGAGCCATCATGGATAAGTTTCATACATTGACTGCCGCGGCCTGTCCGATCGATCTGAACAATCTCAACACCGATCAGATCCTGCCGGCGCGGTACTTGAAGTGGACGCGCGCCATGGGGCTCGGCAAGGTTCTGTTTCAGGATCTGCGCTTCGACGCGCAAGGGCGAGAACGGGCCGACTTCCCGCTCAATAATCCGGCTTGGCGCCACGCCAAGATCCTCGTCGGCGCCCGCAACTTCGGTTGCGGCTCATCGCGCGAAGCCGCGGTTTACGCCCTTTACGACCACGGCATCCGCTGCGTGATCGCGCCGTCGTTCGGCGACATCTTTTCCGGCAATGCCGTGCAAAACGGACTCTTGACCGCCATCGTCACGGACCAGGAAGCCACCGCGATCATGGCTGCGCTGACGCGAACGCCGGAGCTGTCGCTGATCGTCGACCTCAAGCGCCAAAGCATCCTCTGCGATAACCGTTCCTACACGTTTTCGATCGATCCGGTCCGCCGCATGCGCCTCCTCAACGGCTGGGATGACATTGCGCTCACCGAAAGCTATCGCGATCGCATTACCGCGTTTAGGGCAAGCGTCCGCGAGCAACGACCGTGGGTCTTTCCTCCTCTTTAACCTGGCTGGTTCCACGCTTCGTCGACCCACTTGGAGGCCGCGGCTCGACAGTTGCCTGTTAGAAGGAAATCCGATGGAGTCGACGTCCGCTACGACGACCTATCACCGTGTGACAGTCGATGGTGTCGGCATCTTTTATCGGGAGGCCGGTCCGAGCAACGCACCGACGATCGTGCTGCTGCACGGATTCCCTTCCTCCTCGCGCGAATTCGATTCGCTCATTCCGCTGCTTGCCACCCGATATCATGTGGTGGCACCGGATTTCCCGGGCTTCGGCCTGAGCGACGCTTCGCCGCCGTCGTCCTACGCCTACACTTTCGATCACCTGGCCGCGACGACTAATGGTTTCCTGGAGCAACTCAAAATCGACAAATGCATCTTCTTTCTTCACGACTATGGCGGCCCGGTTGGCTTCCGCATCATGTTGGCGCATCCCGAGCGCGTGCGGGCTCTCATCATTCAGAACGCCAACGTCTATCAGGAAGGCCTGGGCGCCAAGTGGACCGGCATCGCGCGATATTGGTCCGATCCAAACGGCCATCCGCAAGTGTTCGATGCCTTCGTGTCATTCGCTGCCACCGAACAACGCCACACACTCGGCACCTCACGTCCCGAGCGTTACAATCCGGACACCTGGACGGATGAGTATGCTCACCTCTCGAAACCGGGCCAACGCGAGATTCAGGCCGCTCTGCTCCACGACTACCGAACCAACGTCGCTTCCTATGCGCAGTGGCAGACGTGGCTGCGCGCGCACAAACCGCCGACTTTGGTCGTATGGGGCCGGAACGATCCATCGTTTATCGCGCCTGGAGCCGAAGCGTTCCGCCGCGATCTACCGGAAGCCGAAATACATTTGCTCGATGCCGGCCACTTCGCCTTGGACGAGAAGAACGATGAAGTCGCCGGTCTCGTTCTTGCGTTCCTGGCCAAACATTCCATCTAATCGGACGGGCACCCGGCAGGTCAAGATGACGCATAGGCCAATCACTGACGCCATTTTATTGAACCATTATTGGAGCAATGGTGCCTGAGTTCGAGGGGCCGGCTCGCTGTCAACGGCCAAAAACGTTGTTCGCCGCCCGTGCGCCACAAGAGCGCCTTAAAGCAGCCACGAGGAGTGCAAAGTACCGACATGCAACGCCTTCGTTACGTCCTGATCGGCGCCGCGACCGGCAGCGCCTTGGCATTACTGGCGATCTCGCCGCGCGTCACGCCCCTGATTTCGAGGGCGGCTGCCTCGCCGTCGGCGGACGCCGCGGCCGCCTACCATGAGCTCGCGCTGTTCGGCAAAGCGTTCCAGGCGGTGCGTCAGCACTACGTCGACAAGCCCGATGCCAACAAGCTGATCCAATCGGCTCTCAAGGGGATGGTCGACGGGCTCGATCCCCATTCGAATTATATGGATCCCAAGGACTTTTCTGAAATGCAGGTCGAGACGAGCGGCCAATTCGGCGGCCTCGGCATGCAGGTCACGACGGAAAACAACTTGATCAAGGTGGTTTCGCCGATCGACGACACACCTGCCGCCAAGGCCGGCATTCTCGCCGGCGATATCATCACGCAGATTGACGGCAAGCCGATCAAGGATCTTTCGCTCGCCAAGGTCGTCGACGAACTTCGCGGTCCGGCGGGCTC
>JASHXZ010000051.1 GCA_030043285.1 Xanthobacteraceae bacterium
CCGAGAGCGGCGGCCAGGTGTTCGCCAATCCGCGCAACTCTGCGGCCGGTTCCTTGCGCCAGAAGGATCCATCGATCACCGCGTCGCGGCCGCTCGGCTTTTTCGCCTACGCCTGGGGCGAGATGAGTGCGATGCCGGCTGACACGCAGTCCGGCATGATCAAATGGTTCGCGTCGTGCGGGTTCAAGACCAATCCGTTGACCAAAATGTGCCGATCGGTCGAGGAACTGCTCGCCTTTCATCACGCGATCGAACTGCAGCGCGGCAGCCTCGACTACGACATCGACGGTGTCGTCTATAAAGTCGATCGTCTCGACTGGCAGGAGCGGCTCGGCTTCGTGTCGCGCTCGCCGCGCTGGGCCATTGCACACAAATTCCCGGCCGAGAAAGCCACCACAATCGTGCGCGACATCGAAATCCAGGTCGGCCGCACCGGCGCGCTTACGCCGGTCGCCAAGCTCGAGCCGGTAACGGTCGGCGGCGTCGTGGTGCAGAACGCCACCTTGCATAATGAAGAGGAGATCAAGCGCCTCGACGTTCGCCGAGGCGACACCGTCACCATCCAGCGCGCCGGCGACGTCATTCCGCAGGTTCTCGGCGTGGTATTGGAGAAGCGCCTGCGCGACGCCAAGGCCTACAAGTTTCCCACCAAATGTCCGTGTCCGCTGCACAGCGATGTGGTGCGCGAGACCATTGCGGGCGGCGCGGAGGGCGCGCGCGCCCATTGCACGGGAGAATTCGCCTGTCCGTATCAGGCGCTCGGCCACCTCGAACACTTCGTCTCCCGCCGCGCCTTCGATATCGATGGTCTCGGCGAAAAGCAGATCGAGCTTTTCTACCAAAAAGAATGGGTGAAAGAGCCGGCTGACATCTTCACGCTGGAGAAGAAGCACAGAGATGACTTGCTTGCCGAGGAGGGCTTCGGCGAAACCTCGGTGCGCAATCTGTTCAGCGCCATCGAGGCGCGGCGCGACATTCCGCTGGAACGTTTCATATACGCGCTCGGCATCCGCCATGTCGGCGAAACCACGGCGGTGGCGCTGGCGCGCGGCTACGGCAGCTGGCAGGCGTTCCACGACGCCTGCCTCAAGCTCGCCCGCGGCGACGAAGAAACCCGGCAGGAGATGGACGCGCTCGATCAGATCGGCGATACGGTGATCGATAGTCTGCGCGACTATTTCGCCGAAGCGCATAACCGCCGCCGCATCGAGCGTCTGGCGGCGCAGGTGCAGGTTCGCGACGCGGAAAAGCCGCGCGCCGATTCGGTCATCGCCGGCAAGACCGTGGTGTTCACCGGCACGCTGGAAAAAATGACCCGCGATGAAGCCAAGGCATCAGCCGAGCGGCTGGGCGCCAAGGTCGCCGGATCGGTGTCGCGCAAAACCGATTACGTGGTGGCCGGGCCCGGCGCCGGCTCGAAGCTCGGCAAGGCCAAGGAATTCGGCGTTCAAATCCTGAGCGAAGACGAATGGCTGAAGCTCGCCCGGTGAGCGGCGCGGCGCAAGCCGACGCCGCTCCCGGGTTTCTTCAGATTCGTCCCATGAGGACCAAAATGACCACGATGACCAGGATCAGGCCCAGTCCGCCGCCGGGGTAATAGCCCCAGCCGCCGCTATACGGCCAGGTCGGCAACGCGCCGATCAACAACAAAATCAGGATGATGATGAGAATGGTGCCAAGCATCGGTGTTCCTCGCTCCAAGCCAGCCTGGCAAAAGAAACGTTGGAAAGCCGACGAAGTTCCGCGGCCGCGCTGCGACGGCACGATCGCGAAAGCTGGCGCTTGGCAGCGTCGCTGAACGATTAAAACGTTAAAAAATCCCGCTCGATTGAACGGTTCTGGGCTCGTTCAGCGCGCCTGGGCGACGTGCGAAACCGTGGCGGTGGCCATCAGGGTGTCGAGCTGCCTGCGGTCCTTCTCGAACTGGGCGAGCGTGCCGCCGTCGAGCACGCGGCCACGCGGCAGCTTGATGCGCATGGGATCGACCACGCGGTCGTTCACCCAGATTTCGAAGTGCACGTGCGATCCGGTCGACAGTCCGGTCGAGCCGACGAAGCCGATCACCTGGCCCTGGCGCACCTTGCTGCCGACGTCGAGGCCGCGGGCGAAGGCGGCCATGTGGCCGTACGCGGTCTCGTAGCCGTCGGCGTGGCGGATGCGGACGTATTTGCCATAGCCGCCGCGCGGACCGATCATCTCGATGGTGCCGTTGCCGGCGGCGAAGATCGGCGTGCCCATCGGAGCGCCCCAGTCGACGCCGCTGTGGAATTCCTTGACGTGCGCGATGGGATGAACGCGCCAGCCGAACGGTGAAGTCTCCAGACCGACCGCGACCGGCTTGCGCACCAAAAATTTCTTCGCGCTTATGCCGCCGTCGTCATAGTAGTCGTACATGCCGTCGTCGGTGGTGCGGAAGTGATAGTATTTTTTGGTCTCGCCGCCGACCGTGAGCGCGGCGTAGCGCACTTCCTTGGCGCCGTCGCCGTTGCCGTCTTCGGCGTAGAGCACGTCGAACGAGTCGCCGGGCTGTACCTTGCGCTGGAAGTCGACGTCGTAGGCGTAGATGCGAACCATCTGGTCGATCACCGCCGGCGGAACATTGTTTTGCAGCGCGGTGTCCCACAGGCTTTGGTAGAGCGACGCGCCGGGTCCGCCG
>JASHXZ010000052.1 GCA_030043285.1 Xanthobacteraceae bacterium
GCCTACTCCGCCGCCCGCTGCCGCGCCGATGCAGCAGGACCCGGGACCGCCCGCGATGAGTGCCGCGCCGCCGGCGAACGAGCCGACACCGCCGGCAGCGAGTGCCGCGGCAGCGCAGGGCACACCGGCCGCGGTGCTTGACACCACAACCAGTGCTCCCGAACAGCAACAGGCCACCGCGCCGCCTGCGCTTGCACCGGCACCGCAAACCGCCGCGCCGGCTCTGGCTCAGCAAACGCCTGCATCGGCCGCCAAGGCGAGCGAGCCAGCGGCGGGCGCTCCGGCTGCCGTGGTGGCGCCCGCGCCGCAAGCAGCGGAGATCACCGGCAGCGTGCCGAACGCCGCGGCGCCGGCTCCCGCAATGCCCGAAGCAGCGACGCCCGCCGCCAAAACGGCGGCGAAAGTCGCGCACAAGCCGGCCAAAAAAGTCGGCAAAGCGGAACGCAAACCCGCGCCAGCCCACACCGCCAAGAAACGCATCGTGCGGCGGGCACGCGCGCCGGTCGCCGCATCAGCCGCCCAACCGGCCAGCACGTTTGAGAATCCGGTGTTTGCATCAGCCCCGCAAAATCAGCGCCCGGCGAGAAAGCGTCCCGGGACCAAGAAGGCGGCAACCAACGCCGGCTTCGGCACTTCGTTCGGCACGCAATTCGGCACGCAATAACGCGGTCCGATTTCGTCGCCGAAGACTGGCGCACACTGCCGTGCGCATCGGCAGGCCTCGTGGAAGTGCGGTCGAATAACGCCTACGATGCTGCGCCTTAATCAGCTTCGGATCGTTGCACTTGATTCCGCTTTCCGTTCTCGATGTCTCTCCGGTCACGACCGCCACGCCCGGCTCGGCGGCGTTGCGCAATTCGCTCGATCTGGCGCAGCTCACCGAGCGGCTCGGTTACAAGCGCTATTGGGTCGCCGAACACCACAATCTTGCGAACATCGCCAGCTCCGCGCCCGACATCATGATCGGCCAGATCGCCGCGGTCACGAGGCAGATGCGGGTCGGGGCCGGCGGCGTGATGCTGCCGAATCATGCCCCGCTGATGGTGGCCGAGCGCTTCAAGGTGCTGGAGGCCTTGTTTCCCGGCCGCATCGATCTCGGGCTCGGCCGCGCCCCGGGCACCGACCAGGTCACCTCGTATGCGCTGCGCGCCCGGCAGGATTCGCGCGAAGGCGACGATTTCCTCGAGCGTTTTCAGGAGCTGTTGCTGCTCGAGCGCGGCGGTTATCCGGAAGGCCATCCGTTCCGCAAAGTCCGCGCGGTACCGGCCGACGTTGCGCTGCCGCCGGTCTGGCTGTTGGGCTCGAGCGGCTACAGCGCCGAGCTCGCCGCGGCCGTCGGCTTGGGCTTCGCGTTCGCGCATCATTTTTCCGATTACGACGCCGAAAGCGCGATGCTGACCTACCGCGCGCACTTCAAGCCGTCGCCGACCATGGCGGAGCCGTACGCCATCCTGGCCGCTGCGGTGATCGCCGCCGATACCGACGCCGAGGCCGAAAGACTCGCCACCAGCGCCGACCTGCACTTTGTCCGCCGCGCCAAGGGCGAATACGCACCCCTCGCCTCGCCCGAGCAAGCTGCCGCCTACGATTACACGCCGATCGACCGCGAGCGCATCGCCCGCCATCGCGCCCGCCTCATTGTTGGCGGCATCGCCGCGGTGAAGGACAGATTGCGCCAGCTCGCCGAAGTCACGCGGGCCAGCGAACTAATGGCCACCACGATGGTTTATGATCATGCCGCGCGCCGGCACTCCTACGAGCTGCTGGCGCAAGCCTTCGGGCTGACGGCGCGGGGGCGCGCCGGCTGACGCCAAGACTGCGGTTAATCGGACAGAACGCAGCGCGGGCGCATCGCAGGCCACGGTTTTTTGATTACCCTAACGGGGGATATTTCGCATGATTGCCGCGCTGGCGGATAGGCAGGAGGTCGGGGTGTCCAGTATGATTCGCCGGTCAAATCATCGGTTCGTTTCAGCAAAGGTCGCCACATTGCAGCACCAAAACACCCGGCCCAGCACCGCGTCGATTCGCCGAAACAAAACCGTCATGGTCGGCAGCGCGTGGCTGCTCGGCCTCGGGCTGGCGCTCGCCGTCACGCCAGCGTCGGCCCAATATTATTATTCTTACCCGATCCAGCACAGGCCGCCACACCACCCGCCCGTGCACGCAGCCAAAGAGCCGCGCATCGAGATGCCGAAAGGGCCGATGCAAGCCATCATCTCGATCCGGGAGCAGCGGCTGCACTTTTACCGCGACGGAGAGCACATCGCCGACGTGCCGGTGGCGACGGGCGTACCCGGCCATCTCACCCCGCTCGGCGTGTTCAGCGTGATCCAGCGCGACCGCTTTCATCACTCGAATATCTACAGCAATGCACCGATGCCGTTCATGGAGCGCATCACCTGGTCGGGTGTGGCGCTGCACGAGGGCCCGGGCGTCGGCCATCAGGCGTCGCATGGCTGCATCCGCATGCCGCATAGTTTCGCCGCCGAGCTGTGGGGCATGCCGACCATGGGCATGCGCGTGATCATCGCCGGTCCGGAATTGCGGCCGGTCGATTTCGCCGATCCGCATCTGTTCGTGCACAAGGACAAGCCCGTGCCGACGGCGGCGCTGCCGAAGCCGGTCGAGACCGCGCAAACCGGCACCGGCACGAAAACCGATGCGGCCTTGCCGGCGCCCGCGGCTTCGGCCGCGTCAAACAACACCGCCAGCAATTCGACAAATGCGGACTCGGCGGCCGCACCCAAACCGGCAGACCCGCCACCGGTCCAGCCTGCGAGCGTCGCGGCGAACAACACCGCGGCTGCCGCGCCGGCGGCACAGCCCAACAAGAGCGCGGAGCCCGCACCGGCCGAAGCGCAGAAACCCGCGACGATAAACGCCGCGACCGGCGCAGCACCGGCCGACATCACCGCGCCCATCGCCTTGGACGACGTGCCGCTGCCGCTGGTCAAACCCGAGCATGTCGCCAAGGCCGAGAACGGACCCATTGCGATCTTCGTCAGTCGCAAGGAAGGCAAGATTTACGTGCGGCAGAATTTCATGCCGCTCCTTCAGGCGCCGGTGACGATCGCGCATCCCGAGCAGCCGCTCGGCACGCACGTTTTCACGGC
>JASHXZ010000053.1 GCA_030043285.1 Xanthobacteraceae bacterium
GAAGCTCCGGCAACGACGCTGCGATTTCGACGAGGCCGCGCTCAAGCCGTATCTCAGCCTGGAGCGCATCATCGAGGCCGCCTTCTATACCGCGGGGCGCCTCTTCGGCCTCACTTTCCGGCCGCGGCGGGACGTTCCGGTTTGGCATCCCGACGTGCGGGCCTGGGAGGTACGCGGCCCCGACGACAAGCCGATCGGCCTGTTCTTCGGCGACTATTTCGCCCGGCCGTCCAAGCGCAGCGGCGCCTGGATGACCTCGCTGCGCGACCAGGAAAAACTTGCGGGCGAGGTGCCGCCGCACATCGTCAACGTCTGCAACTTCGCCAAGGGCGCCGACGGTGAGCCGACCTTGCTCAGCTTCGACGACGCCCACACGCTGTTTCACGAATTCGGCCACGCCCTGCACGGGCTCCTTTCCAACGTCACCTATCCCGAGATCGCCGGCACCAACGTCGCCACCGATTTTGTCGAACTGCCGTCGCAGCTTTACGAGCATTGGCTCGAACAGCCGGACCTTTTGCGCCGCTTCGCGCTGCATTATCAGACCGGCGAGCCGATGCCCGAGGCGCTGCTGCAGCGGCTGATCGCGGCACGCAATTTCAATCGCGGCTTTGCCACTGTCGAATACGTCGCCTGCGCGATGGTGGATCTCGATTTCCATTCGCTGTCCGCGCCGCGAGACATCGATCCGGCCGCCTTCGAGACCAATGCGCTCGGCCGCATCGGCATGCCGGACGAGATCGCGATGCGGCACCGGCCGCCGCATTTCGCCCACATCTTCTCCGGCGGCGGCTATGCGGCCGGCTATTACAGCTACATGTGGTCGGAGGTGCTCGATGCCGATGCGTTCGAAGCATTCGAGGAGACCGGCGACGTGTTCGATCCAGCCACCGCCAAGCGGCTGCACGATTTCATTTACGCCGCCGGCGGCGCGCGCGATCCGGCCGAAGCCTACAAGGCGTTTCGCGGCCGGCTGCCGAGCGCCGACGCGCTGCTGCGCAAGCGCGGTTTCGCCGAGCCCCCTCCCCTCCCATCCCTCCCCCGCGCGCGGGGAAGGGTAGGGTAGGGGCATAGCCATGGCCGACCTGCATAGCGCCGGTCATCGCCGCGGCGTGGTCTGCGCGCCGCATTTTTCCGCCGTCGAGGACGGCCGAGCCGTTCTGGCCGAGGGCGGCAATGCGGTCGAAGCCATGGTGGCGATGGCGGCCACCATTGCGGCCGTCTATCCGCACATGAATCATCTGGGTGGCGACGGCTTCTGGCTGATCCGCGAACCGTCGGGGCGCACGCGCGCCATCATGGCGGCGGGCCCAGCGGGGTACGAGGCGCGGCCCGAATTTTATCGCGAATACGAAACGATCCCGCCACGCGGGCCGCTGGCGGCGCTCACTGTACCCGGCGCGGTCGGCGGCTGGATGCTGGCACTCGAAGCCACCCGCGCGCATGGCGGCAAGCTCCCGCTTCCGGTTCTGCTCAGCCCCGCCGTCGGCCATGCCCGCAACGGCTACAAGGTGACGCGCAGCCAAAACCGGCTTACCGAAACTTATCTCGCTGAACTGTCGAGCGTGCATGGCTTCGCCACGACCTTCCTCAGTGAGGGCAAGACGCCCGCAATCGGCGCCACGCTGAAGCAGGAAAAGCTCGCCGACACGCTGGCCCACATCGCCGATGCCGGACTCGACGATTTTTATCGCGGCGACGTCGGCCGCGAGATCGCGGTCGATCTCGAACGGCTCGGCAGCCCGGTCACCCGCGATGACTTGAAGCAATATGGCGCCACGCTCGCCGAACCGCTGCGCATCGCGCTGCCGGCCGGCGCCGTCTACAACACGGATGCGCCGACCCAGGGCGTGGTATCGCTCATGATCCTTGCCCTGTTCGAGCGCCTGCGCGTCACCACGGCTGAAAGCTTCGAACATATTCACCTCTTGGTCGAAGCCACCAAGCGGGCGTTGCGCGTGCGCGACCGTGCCGTGACTGATCCGAACCGCTTGCCGCAGCCGTTGGAGCGCTATCTCGACGAGCGCTTCATCGCCGGCGAGGCGATGAAGATCGATCGCCGCGAGGCGGCGCCGTGGCCGCTGCACACCGGCGAGAGCGACACGATCTGGATGGGCGCCGCCGATACGAGCGGCCTCGTCGTGTCCTACATCCAGTCGGTGTACTGGGAATTCGGCTCCGGGCTGGTGCTGCCGCGCACCGGAGTTTTGATGCAGAACCGCGGCGCGAGCTTCTCGCTTGAAGCCGGTACGCTCAACCGGCTCGCGCCCGGGCGGCTGCCGTACCACACGCTCAACCCGGCGCTCGCGGTGCTCGATGACGGCCGCATCATGGCGTATGGCTGCATGGGCGGCGACGGGCAGCCGCAGACGCAGAGCGCGCTGTTCACCCGCCACATAAAATTTCGCCAGCCGCTCGCCGACGCCGTCGACCGGCCGCGCTGGGTTTTGGGCCGGACCTGGGGCAGCCCGCGCACGACGTTGCGCCTCGAGCCGCGGTTCGACGGCCATCTGATCGAGGCGCTCATCGCCGCCGGCCACGACGTCGAAGTTTTGAACGAGCCCTACTCCGACGTCATGGGCCACGCCGGCGCGGTGGTGCTGCATCGCGACGGCAGCTGCGAAGGCGCGCACGATCCGCGGTCGGATGGCGGCGCCGCGGGGGTTTAGCGCCGCCAAGTCTGCAGCTTAAATCGGTTCCATCGGCCGCAGGCCCAGCCGATCCATCAGCTCGCGATCGCGATCCGGTCCGGGGTTGGGCGTCGTCAATAGCTTCGGCCCGTAAAAGATCGAGTTGGCGCCGGCCAGAAAGCACAGCGCCTGCGTCTCTTCGCTCATGTCCTCACGGCCGGCGGAAAGCCGAACCATCGAGCGCGGCATGGTGATGCGGGCGGCCGCGACGGTGCGGACGAATTCCAACGGCTCAAGCTTCGGCTGGTCGGCCAACGGCGTGCCGGCGACGCGCACCAGCATGTTGATCGGCACCGATTCCGGATGCGCCGGCAAGCTCGCCAAGGTCGCGATCATGCCGATGCGATCTTCGCGCGTCTCGCCCATGCCGACGATGCCGCCGCAGCAGACATGGATGCCGGCTGCACGCACGTGGTCGAGCGTGGCCAAACGGTCCCGGTAGGTGCGCGTGGTGATGATCTCGCCGTAGAATTCCGGCGAGGTGTCGAGGTTGTGATTATAATAATCGAGGCCGCTCGCTTTCAGCCGGCGCGCTTGCGCGGCGGTGAGCATGCCGAGCGTCACGCAAGTTTCCAGGCCCAAAGCCTTGACGTCCTCGACCATGCCGCACACGGCATCGAGGTCGCGGTCCTTCGGCTCGCGCCAAGCGGCGCCCATGCAGAAGCGGCTGGCGCCGGCCGATTTCGCGCAGCGCGCTTGCGCGAGCACGGTGTCGCGGCTCATCAGCTTCTCGGCGCGCACGCCGGTCTCGTAGCGCGCGCTTTGCGGGCAGTAGGCGCAATCCTCCGGGCAGCCGCCGGTCTTGATCGACAACAACGTCGAAATCTGCACCGCGACCGCATCGAAATTCTGGCGATGCACCGTCTGGGCCCGATACATCAGTTCCGGGAACGGCAGATCGAACAGCGCGCGCACTTGCGCCTGCGTCCAGTCGTGGCGAACCGGCATGGGCTCCGCCGCGCCCGCATTGTCGCACCACAGCTCGGGTATCAATCGCTGCACTGTATCTCCACTGCCTGCCAGTTTCGTATTGGCGCTTTGGCCGGACGCCAGTCTAGCCTGGACAACGGCCGCGTAAAATCTAGGGTGCGGCCCAATGGCGATCGAGGCGACCACGGCGACACGAATTCTGGCGTTCGCGCTTTTGACCCTATTGGCCGGTGCCGGCACGATCGGGCCGGCGGCGGCGCAGCAATGGCCGACGCGACCCGTGACCATGGTGGTGCCGTTTCCGCCGGGCGGCGGCACCGACGTGCTCGGGCGCATCGTCGGCCAGAAGCTGTCGGAGACCCTCGGTCAGCAGGTCGTCATCGAAAATGTCGGCGGCGCCGGCGGCATGATCGGCTCGGCGCGCGTCGCTCACGCCACGCCCGACGGCTATCAGTTCGTGCTCGGCAGCCGCGCCGACGCCATCAACCAGACGCTCTACAAGCACCCGCTATACGATTTCAAGCGCGACCTGGCGCCGGTGATCCTGCTCGCTGATCAGCCGATGATTCTGATTGCGCGGAAGAATCTTCCGGTCGACAACTTGCAGGAATTCATCGCCTATGTGCGGAAGAACCAGGCGACGCTGCGCTCAGGTTCTGCCGGCATCGGTTCGACCGGCTACGTCGACTGCGCGCTGTTCAACCAGACGATTGGCGTCAAGGTTCAAGACATTCCGTACCGCGGCGGCGGCCCAGCATTGGCGGATTTGATCGGCCAGCAGTTCGATTATTTCTGTACGTTGAGCCCGACCGCGGTGCCGCCGGTCGAGGCTGGTCTCGTCAAGCCGATCGCGATGTTGAGCCCGAAGCGCCTGCCGTCGCTGCCCAACCTGCCGACCGCCGATGAACAGGGCCTGAAGTTCGAGGCTTCGACGTGGTTCGCCTTCTTCGTGCCGCGCGGCACACCGGCCGCCACCATCAAAAAGCTGCACGACGCGACCGCCGCAGCGATCAATACACCCGCCGTGCAGGAGCGGCTCGCCGGCACCGGCTCCTTCGTGGTACCGATCGAGCATCAGTCGACCGCGTATCTCGAAAGCATCATCGGTCCGGAAATCGAAAAGAACGGCGCGCCGCTCAAGGCGGCCGGACTGTCGATCGAATAACAATCCGCAACCAGCAAACTGAAACAAAATGCCTGACGATAAAACCGCCGACACTCCGCCCGATCACCTCTC
>JASHXZ010000054.1 GCA_030043285.1 Xanthobacteraceae bacterium
ACTTCCCAGGGGCGTGGCTGTACAGCGCCGGCCATCCGGTGCTGCATCTTAACGATATTTCGCAAACCGACCGGCAGCAGCGGCCGGATTCCGGCGTGATCGATCACGTCGCCTTCGGCAGCCGCGGCTTTGAGGCGATGAAGCAGCATCTCGCCGGCAAAGCCGTCGCGTACCGCGTCAATCAGGTGCCCAACAGCACGCGCTGGCAGATCTTTTTACGCGATCCCAACAACGTCGAGATCGAGCTCAATTTCGAAACCAAGAACGAGCTGGCGGGCTGAGCGGGAATCACCGTTGCCGCAGCCGGTCGAGCACTTCGCTCGAAGCAAAGCCGTCCGGAATGTCGCCGACCGAGGTCTGGAAATCGCGGATGGCGAACCGGGTCTGCGGGCCGATCAGACCGTCCGGCGCGCCGATGCGAAAGCCGCGCTGCGCCAGCAATTGCTGCAGCTCGTAGCGTTCATCGACCGTGAGCACGCGCTCATCGCGCGGCCATGACTGCACGAGCGGCGCACCGCCGCGCATGCGGTCGGCGAGAAGACCGATGGCGAGCGCGTAGGCCTCGGCCGGATTGTATTTCATGATGACGTTGAAATTGCCGAGGGTCAGGAAAGCGGGGCCGCGCGCGCCGGCCGGCAACAGCAGGCTGGCGCGATCGGCGGGGCGCGGCAGCGGTTTGCCGTCGGCGCGGCGCACGCCGAGGCTTTGCCATTGCCGCACCGTCATTGGCCGCGCCGAACCGGCCAGCAAATAATCGAAGCCCTGCGGCAGCACGACCTCGTAGCCCCAGCTCTGGCCCCGCACCCAGCCGTCGGTTTTCAGATTGTTGGCCGTCGAGGCAACGACGTCGGCGACTGAATCGACGACGTCGCGCCGGCCGTCGCCGTCGAAATCCACGGCGTAGCGCAGGAACGTGGTCGGCATGAATTGGGTCGGGCCGAACGCGCCGGCCCATGAGCCGACGAACCGGTCGGGCGGAATATCGCCGCGCTGCAGGATTTCGAGCGCCGCCAGAAACTCGCCGCGGAAAAAGTCCTGACGGCGGCCGACGCAGGAAAGCGTCGCGGTCGAGCGCAGCACCGGCCGGTCGCCGCCCAGCGTGCCGTAATTCGATTCGACCCCCCAGATCGCCGCGATGATCGATTTGTCGACGCCGTAGGTGCGCTCGACCGCGGCGAAAGTCGGCGCGTTCTGCCCCAGGAGTTCGCGGCCCTGTGCGATGCGGTCGTCGCTGACCAACAGATCGAGATAATCCCACGGCGCCTTGACGAATTCCGGCTGCGCGTCGAGCTTGTCCATGATCGACAGATCCGGCACCAGCCCCGCGGTGAAACGCTGGTAAGCGGCGCGCGTGATGCCGCGCCGTTCGGCCAGCGGCCACAGCCCGGCGATGCAATTGGGAAAATCCGCGGCCGCGGCGCGGATCGCGTCGGCGGTCATGCGCGGATCGCCCGAGGCGCCCGACTGGCCGCTCCATTGTGCCTCACCCGTGCCCGGCCCTGGAACCGGAGCGGCGGCAGGAGGTTGAAACAACCGGGTCAGCCAAGCGGCGGGATTGTCTTGAGTGCTGTTTTGCGCGCTGTTCTGGGCCTGGGCAGTCCTGCCGAGCGCCAAGCTCAACGCCAAAGCCAAGGCGGCACAAAAGCTAAGCCGGGAGAACATCATGACCAGCAATCTCGGTTGGCCGTCGCAGCAGCGTTTCGCGATGTGCAGCACAAGGCTTGATACACGGTTCGTTTGCCATAAGCCGACCGGTCGCAGATCGCGGCCGGCTCATATTCATGCTCGTGCAACGTGAAGCGGCCTATGCTCGAGGGTGATGGATTTTGTGCGCGCTTCGTGCTTCGCTCCGCCTTGGACCAGCAATTAGGCAAGAGTTTGGATGAAGGCCCGGCCGGACGGCCGCGCCGGTGATGCGGACGCAAGCGTAATCGCAAGCTGTCGGCGATTCTAGCCGGCGCAGAAAGCTTCGGGGACAGCGCAAACGATGAACCAACCCGTTCGCAAAGCCGTGTTTCCGGTCGCCGGTCTCGGCACCCGCTTTCTGCCCGCCACCAAGGCCATGCCCAAGGAGATGCTGCCGGTGGTCGACCGGCCGCTGATCCAGCACGTGGTCGATGAGGCACGCGAAGCCGGCATCGAGCATTTCATCTTCGTCACTGGGCGCAACAAGGGGGTCATCGAAGATCATTTCGACTGGCAGTTCGAGCTGGAAATGGCGTTGTTGGAGCGGCAGAAGCATGCCGCGCTGGAATTCATGAGCCAGGACCTGCCGATCCCCGGCTCGACCAGCTTTACCCGCCAGCAGGAGCCGCTCGGACTGGGCCATGCCGTGTGGTGCGCGCGCGAGCTGATCGGCCGCGAGCCGTTCGCGCTGCTTTTGCCCGACGTGCTGGTGCAGCACACGCCCGGCTGCCTGGCGCAGATGCTCGAGGCCGCGCGCGAGCTCGACGACAAGGTCAACGTGGTCGCGGTCGAGGAAGTGCCGCACGAGCGCGTCGACCAGTACGGCGTGGTCGGCGTCGGAACGGCCAAAGGCAAGACCTTCACGATCACCACCATGGTCGAAAAGCCGCGGCCCGAGCGCGCGCCGTCGAACCTCATCCTGACCGGCCGCTACATCCTGCAGCCTGAGATTCTCGACGTTCTGCAAACCCAGGAGCGCGGCGCCGGCGGTGAAATTCAGCTCACCGACGCGATGATCCAGCTGTCGCACACGCAAAACTTCTACGGCCTGAAATTCGAGGGCCGCAGCTTCGATTGTGGCTCGAAGATCGGTTTCCTCGCCGCCAACGTCTCGTATGCGCTCGGCCGCAAGGACATCGCGCCGGGCTTCCGCGTCGAGATCAAGAGAATCCTCGACGAGCTCAACGGCGACTGAGCATCCTCACAGCTCAAGCAAGCGGCACAGAGCAGCCGCATCGTCAGCGCTGTAGCCGCACGCCGGCGAGAAACGAGGTGGCCGCGTAGGCGACGCCGGTCGCATTCGAGGTGAGCCAGTCTTGCCGCACCGTGCCCTTGAGCTGCACTTCGCGGTTAAGCTTGTAGGTCAGACTGCCCGAAACGAAGTAGCGATTGTCGATTCGGCCAAGCCCGACATACTGATCGCGGCCGTAGCCGGCCTGAGCGGTGCCGATCAGCCACCATAGGAACGCGTGATCGACCTGCAGACCGAAGTCGCGGCTCAGACTGCCCGACGTGCCGGCCACGATCGACTCGTTCACCGTTGACACCGCGGTCAGCTTGGCGGTCGTCAACGCCGTGGCTTGCCAGATCAGCGAACCGTCGGCAATGACGCCGGCGATATACGGCAAGGTTGGATCCTTATAGGTCTGCTCCAGATAGCCGATCGCCATTTCGCCGGTCAGCGAACCGAACAGATCGATGTCGGCGCCAGCCCTGCTGCTCACGCCGGTGGAATCGCGCTGCAGGCCGTTGCGATCGAATTCTTCGTCGTGAATGCGTCCGTCCGCGTCGATTTCCACGAACGGCTTGAACCCGGGATTGAGTTCGTAAGCGAAGCGCGCGCTGCCGCCATATTGGTTGTAATTGCGGTCGCCGTTGCTGACGCTTTCGCCGTCGGTCAACAGCGAATTGTCGTAGACCGAGCGGTCGAACGTCCCCTTCACGGTGATCTGAAAGCGATTGAACTCCTGCGCCACGCCGAGCGTGGTGCCGTAGGTGGTGAAGATCGGCAGCTTGGCAAGGCCGGCAATGAGGTTCGGGCTGCCCGGATTGTCGGTGGAGACCAGCACGCGCTCCTCAAGCAGCACCTGCGTGTTGCGCAGCACGTCGATGCGGCCGTCGATCGTGCCGTTCAAATAGGGCCGGTTCAGCGACGGGCTGAAGGCATTGTTGGTGTAGTCGGTGTAGGTGCCGACGATATTGGCGGTGAGCGAGTGACGGTCCCAGTCGGAACGGACTTGGAGCTCGGGTGCGATGACGAAGAACGGCGAGGCCGCGCCGCCGGGCACATGGCCCGGATTGGTGTCATAGCCGGTCGACAGCTCGATTGCCGGATAGATCAAAAACGAGCCGGTACGCAGCCCGAGTGCGGCGTAAGGATCGCCGGCCGCGATGGGCAGCGGCCGCAACGCCGCAGTGCCGAGCGGCAATGTGTTGGGCGGTGGCGTGCCCGGCGGCGGGCCGCCCGATGATGGCTCGAACAGGAGCGGCGGCGGAATCGGCGGCGTGGCGCCGGGGCGCTTTGCCGCCGCCTCTGGATAAACCGCGGCCGGCGGATTGCTCACCGGCAGTGGCTCGGCCGGCGGCGGAATGACGGCGCCGGGGCGGTTGGCTGCTTTGAGCGGCTCGACTGCCGCGCCGGGCGCGGCCGCTGCATCCGGTGTCGCCGCAGCCGGCGCCGGAGGTTCGGCCGCCGCCGCGGCGCCCGACAGCGCGGGCACCGGCACAAACGTGCTGTCAGGCTGCGCTTGCGCCGGGGCCGCACCGGGTGGCGCCGGTTTCACGCGCTTGCGCCGCCCGGTATTGGTCGAGTCGAAGCCGGTATTGCCGGCCCCGAAGGCTGGCGGGCTGCCGTAGATCGGCGTGGCGCCGACGCGCGAGGGCGCGGTGAACAGGCCGGGCGGCGGCTCCAGCGGCAGTGCGTTTTCGTTGGGCAGGCGAAAGCGCGGCGCATTGTTTTGCTCGCTCTGCAGCGGCGGCGCCAACAGATCGGTGCTGGTATCCAGAAGCGGCGTCTGGGCAAAAGCTGCGGGCGCGCCCGGTGCGAGCGCCGCAAAGGCCAAAATCGCCA
The DNA here is from genome assembly GCA_030043285.1 of Xanthobacteraceae bacterium. Taxonomy (GTDB): domain Bacteria; phylum Pseudomonadota; class Alphaproteobacteria; order Rhizobiales; family Xanthobacteraceae; genus BOG-931. The sequence continues at coordinate 4,757 of JASHXZ010000054.1, forward strand.
GGCCGGTACCGCTGAGCGTTCGGCGACGGCGCGGCACCTGCGACCTCCTCGTCCCACCGAAGCAGCGGCCCCGAAAATCCGCACCACCTCGGCAATCGCCACAGCGAAGCAACGACGCGCCGGACGAGCGCCGACGCGAGCCGGTTCGCGCCGCCTCGCGGCGGCGCGATGGTTAACGGAGTTAAAAACGGATATGGTTAACGAGGCGTTGCCGGCACGGCGCCGGCCGGTCTCTCACGCAAAGTGGGCTGGCTCGCTATCCGGACGACTATCGTTACACCCAGCCCTTCAGCTCGCGCGTGGCGAGTTGCCGGAGCATCAACATGCCGGCCTCGCTGTCGTTGAGGCACGGAATGGCGGTGAAATTCTTGCCGCCGTAGCGCTTGAACACGTGGGCGTTTTCGACCGCGATTTCTTCGAGCGTCTCCAGGCAATCGGCGGCGAAGCCCGGCGTCACTACGACCAGATTCTTCACGCCCTGCTTGGCCAGCGCCTTAACGGTCTTGATGGTGTAGGGCTCGAGCCATTTGCCGCGGCCGAAACGCGACTGGTAGGTCATGATCAGCTTTTTGTCGTCGAGGCCGAGCTGCTCGCGAAGGAGCTGCGTGGTGCGTTCGCATTGCGCCCGATACGGATCGCCCTTGGCGACGTACTCCTTGGGCATGCCATGATACGACGCCATGATAACGTCGGGCTCGAACGGCAACGCCTTGAGCTCTGCCCGCAACGACGACGTCATGGCCTCGATGTAATACGGATCCTCGTAATAAGCCGGCAGGATGCGCAACGCCGGTTGCCGGCGCTGTCGCAGCGCGAACGCGTAAACCTCGTCACACACCGTGGCGGTGGTCGCGGCCGCATATTGCGGATAAAGCGGCATCACCAGAATGCGGTCGCAGCCGCGCTTGATCAGCGCTTCGAGGCGCGAGGCAACGGACGGGCCGGCGTAGCGCATCGCCCAATCGACCATGACGTCCTTGCCGAGCGGCTGCAGCATGCCGGCAAGCTTTTCGGCTTGCGAACGGGTGATGGTCTTGAACGGCGATTCGTTCTTTTCGTGATTCCAGATTTTCTGGTAATCGCGCGCGCGCCACCGTGAGCGAAGCGGCAGGATGATGCCGTGCAGGACCAGCTTCCAGAGCAGCGAGTCTTTCTCGATGACGCGCCGATCGGTGAGGAACTCTTTCAGATAGCGGCGAACCGCCTTACGGTCGGCGGCCTCCGGGGTGCCGAGGTTGACCACAAGCACGCCGATGCCGTGCTCGACCGGCGCCGGTTCTGTGGGCACCGTCGCGTCCGGCGCGGTTTGGGCGCTGGAATCCGATGACGCGGTGCTTGCCCTCGGCTTGTCGTCCTTTCCGGGCAAGGGCGCTTCTGCGGCCGGCGCTGCCGCAGCATTT
>JASHXZ010000055.1 GCA_030043285.1 Xanthobacteraceae bacterium
CTCGCGGTCGGGAAACACCTCGGTCTGGTGCGGCAGGTTGGCGCCGCCGGAATCGACCAGATAGATGCAGGGCAGCCGGTTGTCGCGCGCGATCTCCTGGGCGCGCAGGTGCTTTTTGACCGTGATCGGATAATAGGTGCCGCCTTTGATCGTCGAGTCGTTGCAGACGATCACGCACTCGCGTCCGGCGACACGGCCGATACCGGTGATGATGCCGGCAGCATGGATCGCATCCTCGTACATGCCATTGGCGGCAAGCGGCGACAGTTCGAGAAACGGCGCACCCGGGTCGATGAGTGTCATCACACGATCGCGCGGCAACAGCTTGCCGCGGGCCAAGTGACGTTCCCGCGCCCGCGGCGATCCGCCGCCGCCGGCGGCTGCGCGCTGCCGCTCGAGCTCCGCGATCAACGCGTGCATCGCGCTCTGATTGGCGCGGAACTCGGGCGAGGTGGAGTCGATGTTCGATGTGATAGCCGCCACGAATTTTTGCCCCTGATCAAGGTGAATAGAAAGTCAGAAACAGCGGGCGTCGCCGCACCACCATCAACGTGTGAATCTATTCCGAACAAATATCCCTGGGAACCGAAACTTTCCGTGTGAGCTTGCGTTCGATTTGTGAGCATCCCGACACGCGCAGTCGACTGAATTCAAGCGGAACAGCGCATGGTGGGGATACGGGTGGGATACGGACCAGAGGAGTCAACGAATGAAGAAATACCAAAATAGCCTGCTGGCGGGCGTCGCCGCTCTTGCCCTGGTGGCAGGGAGCGGCCTCGCGATGGCCCAGCAGTCCAACGAGCACACGGGCGGTGCGATGGGCGGTTCGAAAGGTGCGAGCGCGCCGGCCGGCCAGTCGATGAACCACCAGTCCATGGGCCGCCAGGGCATGCAGCCTCAGGCGCAGAGCAAGGGGCCGCAGACCCAGGCCCAGGACAAGGGCAGCGGCACGCAAAACCAGGCGCAGGAGCAGGGTAAGACCAACGCGAACCAGACTGCGCAAACCGGCAATAAGGGAAGCGCCAGCCCGACCGGCCATCAAGCCGGCAACACCATGGGCAGGCACGGGACCAGTTCGAGTGCCCGCGCCGAGCACATGAATCGCGGCTCGAGGAACAACCGGCAGAACACGGCCCAGCAGCAGCGCACCTTGAAGGGCCTGCAGGGCAACGCCTCGCAGAATGCGAACCAGCAGGGTTCCACGGCCGGCTCGAACGGCAACGGGTCTAACCAGGCGCAGCAGCAGCCGCAAAACAACATGCAGCGCGGCAGCGAAAACGCGCGGGTGAACGGCGGCGGCACGCAGGCGCGCGGCGGCAACGTGCAGCTCTCCGAACAGCAGCGCACGCAGATCAGGACGACCGTGATCAATGGGCACAACGCCCCGCGCGTCGGCAGTGTAGACTTCGACGTGCGGGTCGGCACGGTCATTCCGCGCGGCAGGATCCACATCGTGCCGGTGCCGGAGACGCTGGTGCGGATCGAGCCGCGGTGGCGCGGTTTCCTGTACTTCGTCTATCAGGACGAAGTCGTGATCGTGAATCCGCACAACTACCACATCGTCGCGGTGGTCGCGGCGTAATGGGACACACGTCGGTCAAAACGAAGCGCGGGCGGGCTCACACCGCCCGCGCTTTTATGTTTTGCCGCGGCTCGCTTAGGCGCGCACTTCCTGGCGCTGAAAGACCACGTAGCCGATGACGAACAACAGAATCGTCGTGGCAAGGAGACCGACGATCTGCGGCCAGGCGATCAGCACGCTGGCGCCGAGCGGCAACGGTGCGCCGAGTACGGCGCCCTGCAGCTGGCTCAGGTAAATCGGTCCGAGCGCGCGGGTGGTCGGATCGAGCAACGCCACGACGACTTCGCCGAACAACGTCGACGGCGACAGTCGCGCCAGCACCTGCTCCAGCACCGCGGTGCCCGGGGTTTGCAGCCCGAGCGCCATATAGCGCGGATCCGGCGGGACCACGATTTGCGCGATCTCGCCGGCCAGCACCGGCCAGATGACGAAGAAAAACAGCCACAGCCCGAGCGTCGCCAAGGCCGCGGTCGCCGCCGATCGGAACAGGATCGAGAACAGCAGAGCCAAGGCCAGCCAGACCCCGGAATAGACGATCGTCACCAAGAGGAACACGAAGGCGCGGGCGATTTCATCGCCACCGGGAGGAATGCCGATGAACAGCAGTCCCAATCCGATCACCAGCAGCCACAGCACGACGAGAGCGACCGCCATGGTGAGCAGCGCGCCGAGGAATTTGCCGAACAACAGCGCGTCGCGATAGATCGGCTGCGAGAGAATGCGCGACAGCGTACGGCGGTTGTGCTCGCCGTTGATGGAGTCGAAGGCAAGTCCGATCGATACCACCGGCACGAACAGCGACAGCCAGAACAGAAACGACGGCAACGACCCGCTCGACGTCGTGAAGAATTTCAAGAACAGGAACGGATCTTCCGCGACGGTGTTCTTGATGTCCTGGGCCGCGACATAGACGGTGACGACCGCCAGCGCCATCACCACCAGCTCGAGCACGACGAAGCGGATGCTGGTGAGATGGTCCGCCAGCTCCTTGAGCATCACCACTCCGAGCCCGTTAAAGGCCGAGCCTTCACGCCGCATGCCGGGCTCCTTCCTTCAGCGTCTCGTCGGGCTTGCTCTCGAAGTAATGGGTGTAGATCGCTTCGAGGCTCGGCTCTTGGACGCCGAGATATTTGAGGCGCCCATGCGAGGCGACGACCTCCGCCGCCGCTTCCGAGCGCACGTCGCGTTCGGCATGCAGACGCACCTTGCCGATGCCAGTCTGCTCGACGCGGCTGACGCCTGGAATGAGCGCAAGCCGGTCGGCAAGTCCGGCGCCCTCGGCTTCGATATCGACCACATAGCCCGCACCGAGCACCGTGCGGCCGAGCTCCGACACCGAGCCCATAAGCGCGATGTGGCCGCCACTGAACAGGGCGACGCGGTCGCAGACGCTTTGCACCCGCTCGAGCAGGTGCGATGAAAGCAGCACCGAGACGCCTTCGGATTTGAAGCGGCGGATGATGCCGAGCAACTCGGACGTGGCGTGCGGATCAAGCCCCGACGTCGGCTCGTCGAGGATCGCGATCTGTGCCCCCTTCATCAGGATCTCGGCAAGACCGAGCCGCTGGCGCATGCCGCGCGAGAAAGTGCCGACGCGATTATCGGCAAATTCGCCGAGCCCGACCCGATTGAGCGCCTCGGCGATCCGCTTCTCGCGGTCCATGGAGGTGAAGCCGATCAGCCGCGCGGTGTAACGCAGATTATCGGCCGCGCTGAGCTGCTCGTAGAAGCCGACTTCGTCGGGCAGATAGCCGACACGGCGTTTGACCGAGAGCGGCTCGCGCGCCGGGTCGAAGCCGAGCACGTTGACTTCGCCAGCCGAGATGTCGGTCAACCCGAGCAGCATCAGGATGGTCGTGGTCTTGCCCGCGCCGTTCGGCCCGAGCAGACCGAAAATCTCGCCGCGACCGACCGTGAACGAGATGTGGTCGACCGCGACCTTGCTGCCGTACGTTTTGGTGAGGCCTTCCGCCTCGATGACGGTGTCTGCGCTCATCGTCGGCCGAACCTTGCGACAGCGCCGACCATGACCAGAAGCGCCACGCCGATGATGCCGACGCCGTACATGCCCATCAGCGTGGAGGTCGTCACAGTGACGCGGAAGTCGCTCGAAGCGGACTCGCCGCGGGCGGCGGCGCGGATCGAGGTGATGTAATCGCCGGCGATCGCCTTGTCGGTCGGCGTGATCAGCGCCTGCACTTCTTTGTTGGCGTTCGGCGCGATCCGATCGACGGTCTGCGGATTGAACGTGACCTTCCAACCGCTCGGCGCGGAGCCCGACAACTCGATGTCCTCCGCCGGCGCCGTGCCGGTATTGGTGATGACGATCGGGACCGTCGTCTCCTTGCCCGCCGTAGCGCGCGTCGAGACGAGGCCCTCGCGGCCGCTGAGGTCAAGCTTCGGCTGTCCGGTGATGTCGAGGCCGAGATCGGCCGTGGCCGAGGTGTCCTCGGCCGAGACCCGCGCCTGGACCTTATACTGGCCGGCTGCGGCCGTATTCGGCGGCGTCACCTTGAGCTTGACGTCCTTGCTTTGCCCGGCGTCGATCGGCACCGCGTTGAGCTCCTGGCTGCCATACTGCTCGGTGAACGAGACGTCGAAGTTGCGCGGCGCCTGCGCGGCGAGACTGACCGTTTCTTTCTTGCCGCTGTCGTTCTTGATGCTGAGCTGATACTCGAAGCTCGACTTGGAGGTACCGCGCAGCTCGGGAAGCTGCGGCGTCAATGTCAGCTTGGCCGGCAGATCCTTGGCAAGCGTCACCGCGACCGGCAGCTCCAGCTTGGTCGAGCTGCCCGCGGCGTTCACGGTGAATTTCTGCGTGCCGATTGGTGCATCCTTCGGCACGTCGAGCCGCAGCGACAACGACACGCTGGAATTGGTCGCGGCCATCGCGGCGTCGACCGGCTGACCGCCGCCCAACAGCTTGGCGTTCCATTGTGGGGGCGCGCCCGACACCGACAGGTCCATGCGTTCGGGCGGCATGTCATAGTTCTGCAGCCGCAGGCTGATGGTGGTGGTTTCGCCCGGGCGTACGGTGACCGCCGGATAATCGGTCATCAGAAACAAACCCTTGACGTCCTTCGGAGCGTCTTGAGACTTGGCCGCCGGTGCAATCACCACCGCCAAAGCCGCGAGCGCGGCGACGAATCCATATCGCATTGACGTTAGCTCCCGTACAGAGAATTGGATCGGTGTGCCCTTCCCCTCGCCTCGCCTTGGCGAGCACGAGCGATCGGACGACATTGTTGGTTTAATAGTGACAAAATCATGCAGACAAAGACGGCTTTAGCAAGACCTGCGCTAGAGAGCCGCAGTTTTAACGCCGCCTGCGCGCATGCGCCGCACCGCCGCCGCAGCCCGGTTGTGTCGAACCGGGACGTAGGCTGGAATGCCAGGGAGTTTATTTGCTGAAACCGAGCTGAGTTTGCATCCATGGCTCGAACCAGTCCGATCAGCGCCGGCCTGCTGGCGTTCCGCCGCCGCAACGGGCTCGAAGTCCTGCTTGCGCACCCCGGCGGCCCGTTCTGGGCCAAGAAGGACGCCGGTGCCTGGGGCATCCCCAAGGGCCTTGCCGAGGCCGGCGCCGATCTGATCGAGACCGCGCGGCGCGAATTCACCGAGGAGACGAACCTGGTGCCGAACGGGGAACTGATCGAACTCAAACCCGTGGCGCAGAAGAGCGGCAAAATCGTCCACGCCTGGGCCTTCGAGGCCGACTTCGATCTGACGCAGTTCGCCAGCAACACATTCGAGATCGATTGGCCGCCGAAATCAGGACGCCGCCGCGCTTTTCCTGAAATCGATCGGATAGCCTACTTCAGCATGACGGCCGCGGCGGAAAAAATTCTCGCCTATCAACGTCCGCTGCTGATCGAACTCGAGCGGCGCTTCGCCTGAGCCGGCTTAGTCGTGCAAAACATCGGGCCAATCGATTTCGTCGTGCGGCACCACCCATGGTTCTTGTCGCGCTGCCTCGCGCCATTCGCGCGTGGCCGGCAATGCCAGAACGGCATCCATGTAGGCACGCGCGGACGCGCTGACCTCGACCGCATAGGTGTGAAAGCGCCAGACCACGGGCGCGTACATGGCGTCGGCCGCGCCGAACCGGCCGTAGAGGAATGGTCCGCCGTCGCCGAATTGCGTGCGGCCCTCGCTCCAGATGGTCTCGATGCGCGCCACGTCGGCCTTCACTTCATCGTCGAGCGCACGCCGCTTGACCGGCCGCCGAACGTTCATCGGCAATTGCCGGCGCAGCGGCAGAAAGCCCGAATGCATTTCTGCTGCGACAGCACGGGCATGCGCACGCGCCCGTTGCGGCGCCGGCCAGAGTCCGGCGCCGGGAAATTTCTCTGCGACATATTCGAGGATCGCCAAGGATTCCCAGACGCGCACGTCGCCGTCCAGCAGTACCGGCACCTTGCCGGCGCCGGAGAGTGCCGAGACCTGCGCTTTGAAATCCGGCGTATCGAACGGGATAACCGTTTCCTCAAAAGCGATGCCGGCCGCCTTCATGGCAATCCACGGCCGCAGTGACCAGGACGAATAATTCTTGTTGCCGATGATCAACCGGAGTGCCATCGCCTTCATCCCCCGTATTTGGCCGCAACCCGCAGCACAGAGCGCCGCCATCACGGCGCTGGAAACAACTCCTTGGTCTTGCCCGTAACTCGGTAGGCGACAAGCCCTACCCATTCGTGCACAGCGGTATCGGTCTGCGCCAAGCCTTCGCTCAGCGAATCAAAAAAGCGCGCCGCGTCGCGCGAACCGCGCGTGCGCCAATCGACCGGGTAGGCTTCCACGGCAAAACCGGCGGCGCGAAACGCCGCTATGGCGCGCGGCATGTGAAAAGCCGAGGTAACCAGGAGCCAGCGCTCGCCCGGCTTCGGCTGCGCCACAAGGCGGGAATAAACCGCATTCTCGATGGTGTTGCGCGATTGCTCCTCGGCGGTGATCCGGTCGTGCGCGACGCCGAGCGCCTCGAGCTCGCGCACCGCGAACGGCGCTTCGGAAACGCGGTCGGAAAACAGCGCGCTGCTGCCGCCTGAGTAGACGATGCGCGCGTCCAGATAGCGGTGCGCCAGCTCCGCTGCGACCGTGATGCGTTCGGCGGCCTCGTTGAGCGCCACGGCGTCGCGAGACGCCGAAACTTCCGGCGAGATCGCACCGCCGAGAACGACGATACCATCGGGCGGTCCATGCGAAGGATCCCAGGGCGGGAACCGCTGCTCCAGCGGGATCATCAGAACGTTACCGAGCGGCGACAACCCAACGATGGCAATCAGCACGAGGCTGGTCACGACCAGCCAGCTGCCGAGCCGCGTGAACCGCGTGCATAAGAGAATGAGGCCGACAATTCCGACCGCTATCAACAAATTCGACGGCAGCGCGAAGAAGCCGAGAGTTTTTGACAGCGTGAAGAACATTGGCGCGCAACCGTAAGCGGCCTTTACGACCGCGTGTTGCGCCAAGCCGCGTAGCGCGCCTTGGCATCCTCGTTCGGCGGATAAAGACCGGGCAGCTTCACACCTTTTTCGACCTCGCTGAACACCCAGCTTTCGTAAAGCTCGTGCTCGGCGCCCTCGTGGGCGACGAAGTCCACCAGGTTCTGTGGGATGACGACAGCGCCGTCATCGTCGACGACGATCAGGTCGCCGGGAAAGACGGCGCAGCCGCCGCAGCCGATCGGCTGCTGCCAACCGACGAAGGTCAAGCCGTTGACGGAGGCCGGCGCCGCCACTCCGGCGCACCACACCGGCAGCGCGCTCGCCAGCACGCCGGCGCGGTCGCGCAGCGCCCCGTCGGTCACGAGCGCCGCGATGTCGCGCTTCTTCATGCGGGCGCAAAGAATGTCGCCGAAAATGCCGGCGCTGGGCACGCCCATGGCGTCC
>JASHXZ010000056.1 GCA_030043285.1 Xanthobacteraceae bacterium
GGCCGTAACATCGCCTTGGTCGAGCGCATTGGCTACGTCGGCTACATGCCGATGCAGGCTTCGTTGGGCGATCAGCGTGCTGGCGAGAAAGCCGGTCGCAGCAAGTCCGAACGGAACACGCAACAACTCACGTTCGACGCCGAAGGCGATGCCGCCGACTACGACCAGAAGAATGAGGAGTGCGACAACGCCGGCGATGCGGCGCTTGTCCGAAGCGTCCGTGTCGCGGTTGAATTTCCGGTCGAGCCAGCCGATCAATCCGCCGATCCAGACGATCGGATGGCTGACGGCACGCATCAGTCGCTCCGGATAACCGAAGCAGAGCTCGACCAGCATGGCAATGAGGGCAAGCGCGATCGACATGATCCCCACCGGCGCGGCGGATGAACCGGTCGCTCACGGCGGCGATCTCGGCGCCGCCCGGCGCCTGTTCCCGGACGCGCCGGAACCTTTCATCGACCTTTCGACCGGGATCAATCCCAATCCTTATCCGCTACCGCAGTTTTCAGCCGATCTTTACGCCCGCTTGCCCGAACCAACCGCAGTCGCCACGCTCACAACCGCAGCCGCGCGTGCCTACGGTGCCCCGTCGGCTGATTACGTCGTGGCCGCGCCCGGCACGCAGATCCTGCTGCCGCTTGTCGCCGGCCTGGTGCCGGCCGGCCGCGCCGCGATTTTGGCTCCGGGCTATCCGGAGTACGCGCGTGCCGCAGCGTTGGCCGGACATACGTTCACGGCCGCGCCAGCGATCGAAGCGGTTGGCGACGCCACGCTCGTTATTCTCGGCAATCCGAACAATCCCGACGGAAGGATTTTCGCCCCCGACGCTCTCGCCGGTTTGGCCTCGGAGTTGCGTCGCCGCCGCGGCGGCTTGCTGGTCATCGATGAAGCGTTCATGGACGCAGCGCCCGCGGGCCTCAGCTTTACGGGGAATCTTGCAGCCGACAACGTCGTGGTGTTGCGCTCGTTCGGGAAGTTTTTTGGGCTTGCCGGCTTGCGGCTCGGCTTTGCGCTTGCCGCGCCGGCGCTGGCGGCGCGGATTCGGTCCATGCTCGGCCCGTGGGCGGTCTCCGGTCCGGCGTTGGCCGTCGGCACCAAAGCGCTGGCCGACACCGCCTGGATTGCGCGTACGCGCAGGCATTTGGCAGCATCGGTGACGCGGCTCGATGCAACCCTGACTGCCGCAAAGCTCAACATTGTCGGCGGCACTAGCTTGTTCCGGCTGGCGCGAACGCCGGCGGCGTCGGCGCTGTTTCACCATTTAGGCCGCGCCGGCATCTGGGTTCGTAGCTTTCCGCATCATGCCGGGTGGCTGCGTTTCGGCTTGCCGGCGAATGAGCGACAGTGGCGGAGGTTGGAGCGGGCAATGGCATCATTTCGCGAAAGCCGAACGGCATAAAGCGGAGACATCAGCGTGGCGGCAGGGGCACCAATCGCCTTCGACGACGCGTTCCGCGCGCAACTGCACGAGCTTTTGCTCTGGCGGCGCGACGTTCGGCGCTTCCGTCGCGATCCCCTGCCGGACGGCGCGGTCGAAAGCCTCATTGATCTGGCGTGCCTTGCTCCCTCGGTCGGCCTTAGTCAGCCTTGGCGTTTTGTGATTGTTGCCGATGCAGCGCGACGCGCCGCCGTCCGGCGCGACTTTGAAACTTGCAATGCCGAGGCGCTGGCCGCACAGAACAGCGAGCGGGCCGGGCTCTACGCGCGATTAAAGCTTGCCGGTTTGGACGAGGCGCCGAGCCACCTCGCGGTTTTTGCCGATCGCGCGACCGCGCAGGGCCACGGCCTCGGGCGCCGCACCATGCCCGAGATGATCGACTATTCGGCAGTGACGGCGGTGCATACGATTTGGCTTGTGGCGCGTGCCCGAGGCATCGGCATGGGCTGGGTGTCCATCCTCAATCCAAAAGTAGTCGCTGAGCTTCTGCAGGTTCCGGCGGAGTGGAAATTCATCGGCTATTTTTGTCTTGGTTATCCTCAGTTCGACGACACGGTGCCCGAACTCGAGCAAATGAAATGGGAAGAACGGCGGCGGCCGTCGTCGGTAACTTTCAAACGTTAACGCACGCTGCGCGCCGGGTTTTTGACGGCTTTGCTGTACCAAAACAGGGCAGATTTGCTGGCACCGCCCTTGCTCTCTCTCCACTGACGCATTGCGCCTGTCCGGGTGCGGGACACCGCTCCTGAAACCGCCGCGCGACGCCAAAACCAGAGCGGTGCCGCTTGAAACCAAGCGGTTAACGCTCGCAGGGAGAGAGCTGTGTTAACCAGTCATCCGGCCGAAGCGTCTTCGGCTACCAGGTTGGTTGCCCGCGTGGGCGCTGCATTAGTGGTGTCGGTCGTAAGCTTGTCGTCGGCTTATGCCGAGACCGTCGTCGATCTGAGCTGCCTCGCTGCGGCAAAGAGCCTTAGTTGCGTGGCGCAGATGGCGACCGGCGGCGATCCGTATATCCGGGTTGTGCCGCAGGCGCTCGGCGAAGCACAAAACGCGCAACTTGCAGCGCGCGAACGCAAATGGATGGCGCGCTGTCATCCGGTCACCGAACGCGACAACTACGGTGTTGCGCGTTACCACTACGCGGCGCGGGGTTGCGAGTACGGTCTGGGTGCCGACCAATGAGATAATGACGCAGCCAGGATTCGGGCCGCGTCATTAATTCCCAATTCTCCGCGAGCTTCAGCGAACCGGATTTGTCGGTCGACGCCGCATGGCGGCTATTGTCGCCGCCTGTCCAGGCAAGTATTTAGCCAGGATAGCGGGATCGAGCTCTTTGAACGCCCGATCCGGCAGCCGATACCAAGTCTCGTTGCGTCC
>JASHXZ010000057.1 GCA_030043285.1 Xanthobacteraceae bacterium
GGAGCTCCTCGAGCTCGTCGAGCTTGAGGTCCGCGAGCTTCTGTCCAAGTACAATTTCCCCGGCGACAAGATCCCGATCATCAAGGGCTCGGCGCTGATGGCGCTGGAGGACAAGGATCCCAAGCTCGGCAAGGACGCCATCCTCGAATTGATGAAGGCGGTGGACGAATACATTCCGCAGCCGGAACGGCCGAAGGACCAGCCGTTCCTGATGCCGGTCGAAGACGTGTTCTCGATCTCCGGCCGCGGCACGGTCTGCACCGGCCGCATCGAGCGCGGCGTCATCAAGGTCGGCGAGGAAGTCGAGATCGTCGGCATCCGTCCGACCATGAAGACCGTGGTCACCGGCGTCGAAATGTTCCGCAAGCTGCTCGATCAGGGCGAGGCGGGCGACAACGTCGGCTGCCTGCTGCGCGGCACCAAGCGCGAAGAGGTTGAGCGCGGCCAGGTGCTGTGCAAGCCGGGCTCGGTCAAGCCGCACACCAAGTTCAAGGCCGAGGCCTATATCCTCACCAAGGAGGAGGGCGGCCGCCACACGCCGTTCTTCACCAACTATCGGCCGCAGTTCTACTTCCGCACCACCGACGTGACCGGCGTCGTCACCCTGCCGCAAGGCACCGAAATGGTCATGCCCGGCGACAATATCGCCATGGAGGTGACGCTGATCGTGCCGATCGCCATGGAGGAGAAGCTGCGCTTCGCCATTCGCGAGGGCGGCCGCACCGTCGGCGCCGGCGTGGTAGCGAGCATCGTGGAGTAGCGAACAGAGAACAGCGAATGGCGAATGGTTGACCCCATTCGCCTTTCGCATTCGCCACTCCCAGTCAACGAGATAAACGGCAATGAACGGCCAAAACATCCGCATCCGGCTCAAGGCGTTCGATCACCGCATCCTCGATGCGTCGACGCGCGAGATCGTCAATACCGCCAAGCGAACCGGCGCGCAGGTGCGCGGTCCGATTCCACTGCCGACCAAGATCGAAAAGTTCACCGTCAATCGGTCGCCGCACGTCGACAAGAAGAGCCGCGAGCAGTTCGAGATGCGCACGCACAAGCGGCTCCTCGATATCGTCGATCCGACACCGCAAACCGTCGATGCGCTGATGAAGCTCGACCTCGCCGCCGGCGTCGACGTCGAGATCAAGCTGTAACAAGGCGCGATAGGGAATTTTGCCATGCGTTCCGGGGTGCTCGCGCAAAAGGTCGGCATGATGCGGCTGTTCACCGATGCCGGCGAACACGTGCCGGTGACGGTGCTCCGCCTCGGCAATTGCCAGGTGGTCGGCCACCGCACCAAGGACAAGAACGGCTACGTGGCGCTGCAGCTCGGCGCCGGCGCCCGCAAGGTGCAGCGCGCCAACAGGGCCGACCGCGGCCATTTCGCCGTCGCCAAGGTTGAGCCCAAGCGTAAGCTTGCCGAATTCCGCGTCGACGACAACGCGCTGATCCCGGTCGGCGCCGAGATCACCGCCGATCATTTCGTGGTCGGCCAATTTGTCGATGTCACCGGCACCTCGACCGGCAAGGGGTTTGCCGGCGGCATGAAGCGCTGGAACTTTTCCGGCCTGCGCGCGAGCCACGGCGTCTCCATTTCGCATCGCTCGATCGGCTCGACCGGCGGCCGCCAGGATCCGGGCAAGACGTTCAAGAACAAAAAGATGCCCGGTCACCTCGGCGTCGATCGGGTGACCACGCTCAATCTCAAAGTCATGCAGACCGACGTCGAGCGCGGCTTGATCCTGGTCGAAGGCGCAGTGCCGGGCGTCAAAGGCGGCTGGATCCTGGTGCGCGACGCGATCAAGAAGAAGCTGCCCGAAGGCGTGCCGATGCCCGGCAAGTTCAAGGTCGCCGAGGCCGTGCAAGGGGCGCAAGAAGCGCCGGCCGCTGCGGCGCCGGCAGCGGGCGAAGCGGCGGGCGCTGAAGCCAAGGAGGGTGCGTGACATGGAATTGAAGGTCACCAACCTCGACGGCGGCGAGGCCGGTTCGGTCACGCTGTCGGACGCGATTTTCGGGCTCGACCCGCGCACCGACATCATTCATCGCTGCGTGCTCTGGCAGTTGGCCAAGCGCCGGAGCGGCACCCACGCGGTCAAGAACCGCGCCGACATCAATCGCACCGGCAAGAAGATGTACAAGCAGAAGGGGACCGGCTCGGCGCGTCACGGCTCGGCCCGTGTCAACCTGTTCCGCGGCGGCGGCCGTTCGTTCGGGCCGCAGGTGCGCAGCCATGCCATCGGCCTGCCCAAGAAGGTGCGCGCGCTCGCGCTCAAACATGCGCTCTCCGCCAAGGCCAAGGACGACGGCATCATCGTCATCGACGCGCTCAGCGTGAAGGAGGGTAAGACCAAGGCGTTGCGTACGAGCTTCGAAAAACTCGGCCTTGCCAACGCGCTGTTGATCGATGGCGCCGAGATCGCCGCCAATGTCCTCGCAGCCGCGCGCAACATTCCCAATATCGACGTGCTGCCGGTCGCCGGCATCAACGTCTATGACGTGATGCGGCGGCACAAGCTGGTGCTCACCCGCGCCGCCGTCGAAGCCTTGGAGGCGCGATTCAAATGACCACCAGCGATCCGCGCCATTACGACGTCATTCTGTCGCCGGTCATCACCGAGAAGGCGACGAATGCGTCCGAGCACAGCAAGGTGATCTTCCGCGTCGCCATGACCGCCACCAAGCCGCAGATCAAGGAAGCGGTGGAGAAGCTGTTCGACGTCAAGGTCAGGAGCGTGAACACGCTGCGCCGCCGCGGCAAGTGGAAACTGTTCAAGGGCCGGCGCGGGCAGCAGTCCGACTCAAAGCGCGCCATCGTGACCCTCGAAGAGGGTCAGCGCATCGACGTGACCACCGGACTGTAAGGAGCGGATGCGATGGCATTGAAAACCTACAATCCGGTGACCGCGGGCCAGCGCCAGCTGGTGCTGGTCAACCGCTCCGGCCTTTACACCGGCAAGCCGGTGAAGGCCTTGACCGAGGGCAAGAATTCCACCGGCGGTCGCAATAATTCCGGCTCGATCACCAGCCGCTATCGCGGCGGCGGTCACAAGCAGGCATATCGCCGGATCGACTTCAAGCGGCGCAAGTTCGACGCGCCCGCCAAGGTCGAGCGGCTCGAATACGATCCGAACCGCACCGGCTTCATCGCGCTGATCAAATACGAAGACGGCGAACTCAATTACATTCTGGCGCCGCAGCGGCTTTCAGTCGGCGATACGGTCGTGTCCGGCGAGTATGTCGACGTCAAACCCGGCAACGCCATGCCGACCGCCAACATTCCGGTCGGCACCATCGTGCACAACATCGAGCTGAAAATCGGCAAGGGCGGCCAGCTCGCGCGCTCGGCCGGCACCTATGCGCAGATCGTCGGCCGCGACGGCGAATACGTCATCCTGCGGCTCAATTCCGGCGAGCAGCGGCTGGTGCACGGCCGCTGTATCGCCACGGTCGGCGCGGTGTCGAATCCCGACAACATGAACATCTCGATCGGCAAGGCCGGCCGCACCCGCTGGATGGGCCGGCGCGGCCACGTCCGCGGCGAGACCATGAATCCGGTCGACCATCCGCTCGGCGGGCGCACCCGCGGCGGCCGCCATCCGGTGACGCCGTGGGGCAAGCCGACCAAGGGCATGAAGACGCGCAAGAACAAGAGCACCAGCAAGTTCATTATGCTGAGCCGCCACGCGCGGAAGAAGAAAAAGTAAGGAGACGAGGCGATGGCGCGTTCGGTCTGGAAAGGCCCGTTTTTCGACGGCTACCTGATGAAAAAAGTGGACGCGGCGCGCGCGTCCGGCCGCCACGAGATGATCCGTATCTGGTCGCGGCGCTCGACCATCCTGCCGCAATTCGTCGGGCTTACGTTCGGCGTCTACAACGGCCAGAAGCACAT
>JASHXZ010000058.1 GCA_030043285.1 Xanthobacteraceae bacterium
GCGTGTGTTTCGAAAGGATTTTTCTGTCAAGGGTCTTCGACCGCCGAAGGCGGCGCTTCGCGCCCTTGACAGAAAAATCCTTTCGAAACTTGGCTGACCGTTGCGATCGACGGCGAAACGCGACGGGTCATTGTCGGTCAATCGTTCATAAAACGATTTAGCAGCGACGCTTAATGCCCACCGCCTTCGACAAAGCGACGATCGCGAAAGCCTATGCGCGCTGGGCGCCGATCTACGATCTCGTGTTCGGTGCGGTGTTCGAGCGCGGCCGCAAGGCCGCGGTCGCGGCGGCCGAGCGCATCGGCGGCCGCATCCTCGAAGTCGGCGTCGGCACCGGGTTGTCGCTGCCGGATTACGCCTGGACCAATCGCATCGTCGGCGTCGACCTCTCGGCGCCCATGCTGCGCAAGGCGAGAGCACGCATCAAAGAGCACCGGCTGACCAACGTCGACGGCGTCGCCATGATGGATGCGCGCCGGCTCGGCTTTCAGGACTGCGTGTTCGACGTCGTCGTCGCGCAATACGTCATCACCGCCGTGCCGGAGCCCGAGGCGACGCTCGACGAATTCGCCCGCGTCCTCAAGCCGGGCGGCGAGATCATTCTGGTCAATCATCTGGGCGCCGAGGCCGGCCCGCGCGCCGCGTTCGAACGTGCGTTCGCGCCGCTGGCGCGCCGGCTCGGCTGGCAGTCGGAATTCCGCTTCGACCGGCTCGCCCGCTGGGCGGCGCAGCACGGCGGCGTCCGCCTGGTCGAGCGCCGCGCCGTGCCGCCGCTCGGCCATTTCTCGCTGATCCGCTTTGCGCGGCTGGCGGGCGTTGCCGTGGCGTAATTTGCGTTGGCCGGCGCGCCGCGATGCCAAACTCCTCAACGCCGCAAGCGCAGTCGGCCAGAACGACATTCACGGATGATGTTTGTGGTGGACCGAGCGCTTGAGAAAGTCATGCAGCACCTTGCGGACTTCGGGTTGCCCTAGCACATTTTTGCTGATGTCCAATCCGAGCGCGCGATAGCTTTCGAACTGCGATTCCGTGAACCATTGGTCCGCGGTCGATTCGTGCGGGAAAGTCTCGCTCGCCTTGGCGTAGGCCTGGATCGCGGCGCCTTCGCTCGTGCCATGATAGGCTGGCTTGATGTAGATGATCTTGCCGTCTTTGCAGCCTGAGCCGTCGGCGCTGGCGGCGCTGTACTCGATGGTGCCGATGGCGTGGTACGGAAATCCGGCTTGGCCGGCGCGGCGCAGCTCCTTTTGCGAGGGACGATTCTTCAGGTCTTTCAGCGTTTCGAACCTAATTCTGATGCCGAGGTCGATGTAGATTTTTCGTACCGCATTGCCGAGATCCGCAAAGTCGAATTTGGCATCACAACCGGCGTCGACCAGGACGATGAGCCGGCAGCGCCGCCGCACCATTTCGTACAGACCCAAGTTCTCGAAGTGGCCGCCGTCCGACAGATACACGTATGGCCGCCCGTCCGTAGTCTGACCGAAGGCTTCGAACAGCAAAGGCAAGGCCGAGATTGTCGGGCCTTCGCGCCGGTAGGCGTGCCAGTGATCGCCCGCCGGGCCCGGATTGCCGAGCCACCAGCCAAGCCGCACGTTGAACAGAGTCAGCAACAGCGCGAGCGATGATGAGGAATGGTAGCCCATGTTCGAGCTGACCGCCGCCCCCGAAATCGCCATGGCGGTGCCGAGCGCAATGCCGAACCGCCGGTTCTGATCATACTCCGCCTTTTCATCCTTCGGACCATCGCCATAGTATTTGCTGTGGCGAAATCCGAGATAGGCGCTGCCGCAGTGCCGCGGACTCACCGTGAACGGCTCCGCCTTGCGTTCCTGCCAGGCCCAGCGTTTCGTCGCGACGACGTTGAGCGCGATGTTCACGACATGGAACAAGCGCAGTTCCTCTGGCTTCGGCGGCAAGTTCTCCGTCTTCGGCGGCCACAATTCATGCATGCGCACATTGTCGTCGAGGTCGAATCCAGTGAACTGATCCGGATGGCGCTCCTGGCGCGACGCGCCAAGGTAGGCGCGCGTAAGGCGATTGCGATACAGCGCGTGCAGGGAAAATCGATTGATGTTGACGCAATACGATGCCGCCACGGCGATTGCCGCCGCAGCTCCGAAACCGATCCAGAGCCACTTCAGGATTTCGCCGGTTGGCAGCGGCACCGCATTTTCGCCTGGCTGCAATGCTGCGACCAGCGGCGAGCGCAGCAAAAGCTCGTCAAGCCCGACCGAAAGCGCAACGATGAGCACGGCGGCAAATAGCGGGCCCGCCACCGCCAATGCGATGTTGCTTGCCTTGGCGGCGAAATCCTTCTGATCATCGCTCGACGATTGCGCCGGCGACGTGGCGCTTTTTCCCAGAACCGCAGTGACGATGCCGGACAAGACTCCCATTACGCCGCCGGCGGTCACCACCGCATGTCTGACCGAGTCGTTGGCGATCTGGAAGAGGTCTTCGCCGGCGAAGATCAGCACTGTCAAAATGGCCCACGCGATCGCGACGGCGGACACCCAGCCGGCGGCGCGGCCCAGCCATTCGCGATCGGGATCGGACAGCGCTTCATAGCTGACCAATCCGCCGAAAACGTTGTCGGCCGTCAATTGCGCCATCAATACCCAGGGCACACCGAAGATGATGGCCAGGAGCAGACACAATCGGTTGTCGTC
>JASHXZ010000059.1 GCA_030043285.1 Xanthobacteraceae bacterium
CTTTGCCGACGTGGGCCAACGCAGTCTCGCTGTCGAAGCCGTAGCGGAGACCTTGAAAGCGCTGGTCCATGAACTGGCCGAGAGCGGCACTTGGCAGGGCGTGTCGTTGATCAAGCCCAGCCGGCAGCTGGAGCGCGCGCTGGTTCTGCAATAGGCAGTGCCGCGGATCCCGCAAGCACAGCCCGGATGCCGTTTGCGCCGTTTTACCGGCAGCGTGAAGCCGCCCGGGTGCGGTAGCCGAGCAGCCGCATGCAGTTGCTCGGCCCGATGACGATCGACGCGCGAAGCTAACCGGCGTGAGCGCCGCCGCCCCAGACGTAGATGCAGGCGAACAGGAACAGCCACACCACGTCGACGAAGTGCCAGTACCAGGCGGCGAACTCGAAGCCGAGATGCTGGCTCGGCTTGAACTGGCCGGCCATGGCACGGAACAGACACACGGTGAGGAAGATCGTGCCGATGATCACGTGGGCGCCGTGAAATCCGGTCGCCATGAAGAAAGCGGCGCCGTACATGTTGCCCGAATAGTGGAACCCGGCGTGCGAATATTCCCATGCCTGACACAGCGTGAAGCAGATGCCGAGCAGGATGGTGAGCGTCAGGCCCTGCACCAGGCCTTTGCGATCGTTCTGCAGCAGCGAGTGATGGGCCCAGGTCACGGTGGTGCCCGAGGTCAACAGGATGAGCGTGTTGAGCAGCGGCAAATGCCACGGATCGAAGGTCTCGATACCCTTCGGCGGCCAGACGCCGCCGGTGAACGCAACCCGCCCGGCGTCTTTCAGTTCGTCCGGGAACAGGGCGGTGTTGAAATAGGCCCAGAACCAGGCGACGAAGAACATCACCTCGGAGGCGATGAACAGGATCATGCCGTAGCGGTGCGAGATCTGCACCACGCGGGTATGATCGCCCTCGTGCTCGGCCTCGTTGATCACGTCGTGCCACCAGCCGATCATCGTGTAGGCGATGCCGATGGCGCCGGCGCCAAAAATAAGCGGCGCGTAGCTGACCGAGTGATGCATCCACAGGATCAGGCCGACCGCGAGGACGAACGCCGAGGTGGCGCCGACTGCCGGCCACGGACTGGGATTGACCAGGTGGTAATCGTGGTGCGGCTTGGCGTGTGCAACATCAGCCATCGTCTTGGTCTCCACTTTGCCGCGGCCGGCGTTCGCCGTCCGCGCCTTTCCTTGATCTTTCAGCTGCGGCCGGGTTTCTCCGCCGCCGCGCTTTGCGTTGCCGCATCGTGCCGTGACCCGCCGGTGTCAGCGCCTGCGGCCCGCGGCAGCGGCGAACGCACCGCATAGAAGGTGTAGGACAGCGTGATCGTGTGCAGTTCGTCCTGCTCGGAATCCTTGCCGAGCTTCGGATCGACATAGAACACCACCGCCATGTCGCGGGTCTCGCCCGGCTGCAAGGTCTGCTGGGTGAAGCAGAAGCAGTTGATCTTCTCGAAATAGATGCCGACGGTCGGCGGGCTGACGTTATAGCCGGCCTGGCCGACGGTGACGCGCGCCGATTGATTGGTGACCTTATAGTAGATGGTCACCACCTGGCCGAGACGGACGTCGATCGTATTGCGTTCCGGCTCGAACAGCCACGGCAGCCCGGCGGCGACATTGGAATCGAACCGCACCCGGATGGTGCGTTTGGACTCGTGGGTCGGCAGCGCCTTCGCGACCTGGGTGGTGCCGCCAAAACCGGTGGTGCGGCAGAACCAGGAATAAAGCGGCACGGCGGCAAACGACACGCCGACCATCATCGCAACGAAGCAGCCGCACAGAAAGGCGACCACGAGATCGCGCCGTCTCGTCCGGCTGGCCGGCCGATCGCGGCCGCTTGGCTTTCGAAGCTGCTGTAGTTCGGTCGTTTCGCGCATGATCGATGCTACGCCGCCGCCGCTATTTGGTCGTCTGCACGGGACGCATGTAGTCCTCTCCGGACATCGTGCCGTTGCTGAGCTTGACCATGGTCACCGCAAAAATCACGATCACGAAGGCGCCGAGCGCAAGCGCGATCGCGATCGAACGCGACCGGCGCGCGCGCAACTGCTGCTCGGTGAGTCTGATGCCGGGCGGCTGCCGCTGCTGCTCGTTCATGGTCCCGGTTGCCGTATTCATGCGATATGGCCGAACAATGCGCCGGGTATGCGGTCGATCAGCAGCATCGCAAACAGCAGGAACAGATAGAGGATCGAGAAGCCGAACAGCTGCTTGCTGGCGCGATGGCCTTCACGTTCTTTGCAGACGCGCAACGCCAGCGCGATCAGGACGCCGCCGAGCAGCACAGCCGCCGCGCCATAGGCCGGGCCGGCATAGCCGAGCGGCCACGGCGCCACGCCGAGCGGCGCCAGGATCAGCGTGTAGAGCAGGATCTGCCGCCGCGTCTCTGCGGCTCCGGCGACCACCGGCAGCATCGGAACGCCGGCGCGGGCATAGTCCTCGCTGCGGTAGAGCGACAGCGCCCAGAAGTGCGGCGGCGTCCAGAAGAAGATGATGAGGAACAGCAGCACCGGTTCGATCGCCAGCGAGCCAGTGGCCGCGGCCCAGCCGATCATCGGCGGCAGCGCGCCGGCGGCGCCGCCGATGACGATGTTCTGCGGCGTCGAGCGCTTGAGCCACATCGTGTAGATCGCGACGTAGAAGAAGATCGTGAACGCCAGCAGCGCGGCCGCCAGCACGTTGACCAACAGGCCGAGTGTCACCACCGCGAAGGTCGCAAGCGTAAAGCCGAAGCCGGCCGCCTCGCCGGGCGTCACGCGGCCGCGCGGGATCGGCCGCGCCGCGGTGCGGGTCATGCGCGCGTCGATGTCGGCGTCGTACCACATGTTGAGCGCACCGGCCGCGCCGGCGCCGACGGCGATGCACAAGAGCGCGGCGAAGCCGATCACCGGATGAACGTGGCCGGGCGCGACCAGAAGCCCGACCAGGGCCGTGAACACCACGAGCGACATCACCCGCGGCTTCATCAGCTCGATGTAGTCGCCGACGCCCGCAACCGAGGGCTCGGCGCGTGCGAGTGTGGCGCTCATCGGATTAACGGCAGGGTATCATACTGATGGAA
>JASHXZ010000060.1 GCA_030043285.1 Xanthobacteraceae bacterium
GAGATCAATGCGATTGCAGTGATCGACTGAGCGATGCGCGGTTGGAGAGAGACGCGCGTGGTCAGCGGTTGAACAGCCAAAGCAGTGCGCTGAGTACGACACTGACAATGACGCAGGTGACCAGCGGAAAATAAAACGTCGCGCCGCCGCGCTGGAACATGATGTCGCCTGGGAGCCGGCCGATCCCAATGCGAGACAACAGCGGCCAGGCCATGCCGACGATCAGCACCAAGACGCCAAGCCCGATGAGCAGACGTTGGATATCCATTGCGACCCTCAGCTTTGAAATGGCCATGCCGCGGTCCGCCCTCAAGGGCACCTTGTAATGGCGAGCGCAGTCGATCAACACTAGGTCTGGCCCGTTAAGACCGCAGATTTCATCACGCAAAAGCAGGGGAGATCTCATGAACGACCCGATGTATCGGACCGCGCTCATCGTTGGCGTGGGGGCAGGGCTCTCCGCCTCCTTGGCGCGCACCTTCAGCAAGGCCGGGATGGCGATCGCGCTCGCCGCCCGTCGCGCTGGCGAGCTGAACGCGCTGGCTGCGGAAGTGCGCGGCAAAGCCTTCGCTTGCGACGCCACCGACCTCGGCCAGGTGGCAAAGCTGTTTGCCGACGTCGAGAATGCCCACGGCGCACTCGACGTGGTCGTGTACAACGCCAGCTATCGAACCCGAGGGCCTTTTGTCGACCTTGATCCGCCCGAGGTGGCGAAATCCATCGCCGTCAGTGCGTATGGCGGGTTCCTGGTGGCGCAGCAGGCGGCCAAGCGCATGGTGCCGCGCAGGCGTGGGGCGATCCTGTTCACCGGCGCCTCGGCGAGCGTCAAGGGCTATGCGCAGTCGGCGCCGTTCGCCATGGGCAAATTTGCGCTGCGCGGCTTGGCTCAGAGCACGGCGCGCGAATTATCGCCGCAAGGCATCCACGTCGCCCACGTCGTCATTGACGGCGGTATTCGCAGCGCACGGCGCCCCGACGCGCCCGACCGCCCCGCCAGCACGCTCGACCCGGACGCGATCGCGCAAACCTACCTTGATCTGCTGCGGCAAGATCGCAGCGCCTGGGCCTGGGAGATCGAGCTGCGGCCGTGGGTAGAAAAGTTCTAAACGGCTGCAGAAGCTTTGAGCGCAGCGCCACGGCCGGCTTATAATCGGGCCATGTCCGGAATTTTGACCAAAGCCGCGCCCCTCGTCTTGGCCCTGATCTTGGCCCTTGCCGCCTTACCGCTGCTCGCGCCGACGAGCGCCGACGCGCAACGTCAACGTCATCACCACAGGCGCACGCGCATCGAAGTTGAGCGACCGCCGCCGCCGATCCCTATGGATAAGCGCGACACCGTGGTGGCCGCACCCAGCTCGTTTGCCGGCAAGCCGTATTGGCTGGCGCTGGCGCAATGCGGCGGCATCTACTTCAAGCTCAACGCGCTCTATACCGACGCCGCCGTGCACGCGCGCGTGGTCCATCCCGATCCGCACGCCAATGCAGTCTTCACCAAGAAGCTGCAGGAGGCGATCAGTATGGCCACCACGTTTTACAACGCATCCGAGAGCTTTCTGGTGACCGATCGCGGGCTCGAGCGCGACAACGCCGTGCTTACTTACGACGGTCCGGCGCGAGCGGCAGGCGAAAGGGACAAGACGATCGATGCGGCGCTTGCGGCGGTGCAGGCCTGTCCGGTGCTGTATGAAGCCTGCCACGCCGCATATCCGAAGGCTTGCAGCGGGACCCTCGTCCCGTTGAGCTGACGTTCTGCTAAGGAGAGATTTATGAGGCGCTTGTTTTTCGCAGCCATGTTTCTCGGAGCCATGGTTGCGGCGACGCTTTTCGGCGCTGCTGCAAGCGCGCAAAACCCGCCGGTGCCGGCGGACGCTCCAGCAAATATCCCCGCCGGCCTCACTGAAATTATGATCTTGCAGCAGATGCGCCACATCAAGCTGTGGTTCGCCGGGCAGGCCGGCAACTGGCCGCTCGCCGACTACGAACTCGGCGAACTCAGTGACGGCTTCGACGATGTCAATAAGTTGCTGGGCGGCGACACCGTGGACGACATGGTCGGTGCCCCGATCAAGGCGTTGCAGAAGGCGATCGAGGGCAAAAACCGCGCAGCGTTCATGACGGCCTTCGATAGCCTGAGCGCCGGCTGCAACACTTGCCACCATTCCCTCGACCACCCGTTCATCGTGATTGAGCGACCGGCTGTGCAGCCATACAGCGATCAGTCGTTCGAGCCGCAGAAGAAGTAATTCGGACGTCGAAACTGCGGCCGTTGTGACCGAGCCATAGCGGGACGTCGCGTCGCGGGAACGCCAGCACCGGCTCGCGCGTTGCCCAAAACCCGCTCAGCACCAGGAGGTTCGCACATGAGCTATCGCGTTTATTCGGGACCGCGCGGCTCGGACGCCATCTCGCCGCTGGAGAAGGATCGACACCTCTTCAAGGAATTTGGTCTCCTCGACGAGGCAATGAACTGGGCGCGCCACATCAATGACAGCGGCCGGGTCACCCTGCTGATCGAGGGCGACGACGGCACGCGGCTGACCAAGCAGCAGATCGTGACCGCCCTGAAGACGGGCGAAGCCGCGGCGGGGCACGACCACGCTGCCTGATCGGCTGTCCTCGGCTCGGGATGTTCGCATCCGCTTAGAGGCCGAGCGCCGGTAACTCGGCAAGCACGGTGATGGTACGGCTTGGCTGCGCATCGGGGTATTCGTCGGGCATGCGGCCGCGGTTCACCCAAACGGTGCTAAAGCCGAATGATGCTGCGCCCATCACATCCCAGCGATTGGAGGAGACGAAAACGACGTCCTGCGCGGGGATTGCGAATCGATCGGTGACCAGGGCGTAGACCTCCGGCCGCGGCTTGTAGACGCGGACCGCGTCGACCGAGAGCACCGCATCGAGCGATGCGGCGAGTTTGGATTCTTGCGTTGCCGCGGCAAGCATCCGGGGCGAGCCGTTGGACAGAATGGCAAGCCGCAGCCCGCGAGATTTGAGCGCGGCGAGGGTTTCGGCCGCATCGGGGAATGCATCGAGCTTGAAATAGGCCTCGAGCAGTTTCGGCCGCAGCGCCTGGCTTACCGAGGGAATGCGGGCGAACGCGTAATCGAGAGCGCGCTCGGTGAGGCTCCAGAAATCGAGATAGGCGCCAGCAAGGGTCAGCGTCCAGGTATATTCGAGCTGCTTGATCCTCCAGATCTCGGAAAAGCGCTCGGCGTCGGGGCCGGCTTCGGCGCGGTGGCGTGCAATCGCGGCGTGGACGTCGAGCAGCGTGCCGTAAGCATCGAACACGTAGGCTTGTGCCTTAACGTTAATCATTGGCGTTTCTCCGCGCGCTAGATTTTGGTGACGGAGAGTGTGCGACAAAGCAAACAAAGCCGCGGAAGGACAAGGCCATGGCCAAGCCCGTCACCTGGTCGAAGACCGTAACATTCTTCGAAGACGCGTGGCACGACGGCAACGTGCCGATCATGGGGGTGCGCACGCACGCGGCATGGCTGTGCACCTCGGTGTTCGACGGTGCGCGCGCCTTCGAGGGCGTCACGCCCGACCTCGATCTGCACTGCGCCCGCGTCAACGAATCCGCCAAGACCATGTGTCTCAAACCCCTCGTCTCGGTCGAAACTTGGCTCGAACTCGTGCGCGAGGGCCGCAAGCGCTTCGAGCCCGACGCCGAGCTTTACATCCGCCCGATGTATTGGGCGGAGGATGCGGCGAGCGGCGCGGTGCGGCCGGATCCCGAGACCACGCGGTGGTGCCTGAGCCTCTACGTCGTTCCATTGCCCAAGCCGACCGGATCGGCCATCACGCTGTCGCCTTATCGTCGGCCGACGCGCGACAGCGCGCCGGTGGAGGCCAAGGCTGGGTGCCTGTATCCGAACAATGCGCGCGCCATGATCGAGGCGCGGGCGCGGGGCTTCGACAATTGCCTCACCTGCGATGCGCTCGGCAACATTGCCGAACTCGCCAGCGCCAACATCTTCATGGTCAAGGATGGCGTGGTGTTCACGCCAATTGCCAACGGTACGTTTCTCGCCGGCATCACGCGGGCCCGCGTGATCGCGCTGCTGCGTCAAGCCGGCGCTACCGTGGTCGAGAAGACGTTGCGCTATGAAGACTTTGCCGCGGCCGACGAGATTTTCTCCACGGGCAATTACACCAAGGTTTCGCCGGTGATCCACATCGACGAGCGCCAGCTGCAGCCGGGGCCGTTCTATCGCCGCGCGCGCGAGCTCTATTGGGAGTTCGCGCACGCAAAAGTGGCTTGAGCGCTCTGGCGCTCAAGCGTCGGCGAGAAACAGCCGAAACAGACGAAGCCAAAAAGCGCCGCCGCAAAACCTTGCGGCTCGCGACTATTTCATCGCGGCTTCGTACATCTCCGCAACGTGGTCCCAATTGACCAGATGGTCGAGGAACGCCTTGAGATAGTCCGGCCGGCGATTGCGATAATCGATGTAGTAGGAGTGCTCCCAAACATCGCAGCCGAGGATCGGCTTGGCGCCGTGGACCAGCGGGTTCTCGCCGTTCGGCGTCTTCATGACGACGATCTTGCCGTCCTTGACCGCGAGCCAACACCAGCCCGAGCCGAACTGAGTGACGCCTGCCTGGACGAAATCTTCCTTGACCTTGGCGAGCGGTCCGATGTCCGAGGTCAACTGCTTTTCCAGTTTGCCGGGAAGCTTGTCGCCGCCGCCGCCGTTCTTCATCCACTTCCAGAAGTGGATGTGGTTGTAATGCTGTCCGGCATTGTTGAAGAGGCCTTGGTTTTTGCCATAGGTGCCCTTGACGATCTCCTCGACGGGCTTGTTCTCCCACTCGGTCCCCTTGGCCAGATTATTGCCCGCGGTCACGTAGGCCTGGTGGTGTTTGTCGTGATGAAATTCGAGCGTTTCCCGCGACATGTGTGGCGTCAACGCGTCATACGGATAGGGCAGTTCGGGCAAGCTGAATGCCATTGGTCTACTCCTCAATGTGAAGGCCGAAGCGGGCGGGATTTGGCGGTAAACCGCCAAGCGCAGATGATTGTTCCGAAAGCTAGATAGGCCGAATGGGGGGGCGGGGGCAACCGTAAGGCTGGGCGCTTTTTCGCCCATGGACAAAATTTCGCCTGATGGTGGTTGCGCTTCATGGTCAGTCGAATGGGGAAATAATGTAATATTCTCGGTATGTTATGACGTATTTGACCGCATCAAGATGGTGTTGACGCACCCAGGAATGTGTCGCCAAGCCGACCGTCAATCGCCATTTAGGAATATAAAGCTTGCGCCGTTCCCAGACCGCGGTCAAAATAGTGACAAAAAGGTATCCTCCGGGCGTTTCGCGCGCGGGTACGGGGACGGGCGTATGTACGCGTTTCTATTGGTGCTGGGTGCCGCGATTACAGCGGCCGGATTGGCGCTTGTCGCGTCGGGCGTTTCCTTACAGGATCGCGCGTTCGACGTGAGCAACGCTACGCCCGGCATCGTCGCTTTTGTCGGCGGCTGCATTCTGATCGGACTTGGCCTCGTCGTGCGTGCATTAGCACGCGTTGAGCGCGCTCTGATTACAAAACCGATGGCGCATGCCGGGCGTCCAAGCGAGACGTCCGCTGACACGTCTACGGAGCGTGCGAGCGAGCCTCGCATTCCACTTCCGACGGAACCGAAAGCAGCAACCGAGGCGGCAGTGCCATCGGTCGCACCAAGCGCTGACCGGATCGAAAGCGCACCTTTGGTGGATGCCGGCGACGTTTCGCTTCTGCCCAACGCGCCAGGGCGGCCGGAGGGCGGCAATGGTGCTGCCGATCCCAGCCTCCCCAAACTCAATGGCTCGGCGCATGCGACGGCGGTGCCGCGTGCGACTGGTGTGCCGACGCGGCCGCAGCAGCCGAAGAATTCGATTTTCGACACGCTGTGGCCGAAGGCGCCGCGGTCAGCTACGCCGGCCCAGCCTGCTGCGGCGCAGCCTGCAGCAGTGGCGCCTGCGGCCCATGTTGCCGACCCCACGCCCAGTGCAGCGCCGCCACCGGCCGCTCCGACCCAAACACCTGCCGGCGTATCGATCCTCAAGTCCGGCGTGGTCGAGGGCATGGCCTATACGCTTTATTCCGACGGCTCAATCGAGGCCGAACTGCCGGGCGGGACGCTCCGTTTCCGCTCGATCACGGAGCTGCGCAGCCACATCGAGCAGAACGGCTGACGTATTCCGCTTCGCGCGCCCGACGCCCGACGTAAGGAAACACGCCGTCTGGCCGACCATGCCGTCCGGATGCGATGAGCCGTCTTGCTTGCCGCTCAGCCCAGCCGCCAAATATTTCCACAGGCCAAGTATTTCAACAGGACTGTACAGTCATTCTCGTTAGAGCAGTGCGTTCTATTGTTGCTTCTATTGGTGTTCTCGAATATAAATTTGCTACGTCCAGGCTTCTATGGTGCGATCCGCTGGGTCGTCCAGCGCCGGGGCAGTGCAGCTGGTAACGGCAGACAGCCGCCATGGCCGATACTTCAAGCGAGCATTCACTGTTAGAACTGACGGCGCAGATCGTCGCCGCTTACATCGGCAACAATTCGGTGCCGAGCGGTGAAATCCCCAATTTGATCGGCCAGGTGCACACCGCGCTCAAACGCGTGGTGGGCGCGCCTGCGGCGGCGCCTGCCGATGCGGCAAAGCCCGCAGTGCCAATCAGGCGCTCGATCGCTTCCGATTACATCGTCTGCCTGGAGGATGGCAAAAAGTTCAAATCGCTGCGGCGGCACCTGCGCACGCGGTACGATATGACACCGGAGCAGTATCGCGAGAAATGGGGTTTGCCGCCGGACTATCCGATGGTGGCGCCCAATTATGCGGCTGCCCGTTCGCAACTTGCCAAACAAATGG
>JASHXZ010000061.1 GCA_030043285.1 Xanthobacteraceae bacterium
CGAGCCGGGCCGCCGCCCAGCCGAACGCCGCATAGCGCGGCGTGCGGTGGCCGATCATACTGTCGGCGGTGTTGATCGCCTTGTAGAGTGCGGCTCCTGGGAGCCCCGCAATGACGAGCCAAAACACCGGCGCGACCACGCCATCGGAAAAATTCTCGGCCAAGCTTTCGATCGCGGCGCGGGCAATGCCGGCCTCGCCGAGCGCTGCCGTATCGCGGCCGACGATGCGGGCGACGGCGCGCCGGCCGCCGGCTATGCCTTCGTTGTCGAGCGCACGCGCTACGTCGGCGACATGGCGATGCAGGCTCCGCTGCGCCAGCAAAGTGCTGGCGAGCGCGGCGACGAGCGCCAGCCCGAACGACAAGCGAAGCAGCGCCCATTGCAACACGACCGAAACAGCGCCGACCACAATGATGAGGATGAGTACGGCCGCGATGCCGCCGGCCCGCGCGGCAGGCTTTTTGTTCAAGCCGCGCTCGAGTGCGCCAATCAGTGCGCCCATCCAGGTCACCGGATGGCCGATCGCGCGCAGCGCGCGCTCCGGATAGCCGACCGCGAGCTCGATCAGCATGGCCAAAAGTGCAAGCAAAGATGCAAGCGCGACCGACATGTTCGCCTTTGCGATTGAAACCGAACCGCTCGCGCACGGCGGCGACCTCGCCGCCGCGCGGCGGCTGTTTCCCGCCGCGCCAAAACCATTCGTCGACCTGTCGACCGGAATCAATCCTCATCCGTACCGGCTGCCGCGCCTGCCGGCCGACGCATTCGCCCGCCTGCCGGATGCCGATGCGATCGCCGCACTGGCCGAAGCCGCCGCAATCGCCTACGGCGCGCCGTCGCCCGCCCATGTCGTTGCCGCGCCCGGCACGCAAATTCTGCTGCCGATCGTGGCGCGATTGGCGCCGCCCGGCCGCGCCGCGATCGTGACGCCGGGCTACGGTGAGTTCGGCCGCGCCGCGACGCTCGCTGGACATGACATCGTCGCGGTGCGCGACATCGCCGCAGTCGGCGACGCGCGGCTCGTGCTCGTCGGTAATCCAAACAATCCGGACGGTCGCCTGTTCGCCCGCACCGACCTGGTCGTGCTCGCCAAAAATTTGCGGCGGCGCGGCGGCCTTCTCGTCGTTGACGAAGCCTTTATGGATGTGGCGCCGGCCGGCGAAAGCCTCGCGCCCGATGTGGCGAGCGGCAACGTCGTGGTGCTGCGCTCGTTCGGTAAGTTTTTCGGCCTCGCCGGCCTGCGTCTCGGCTTTGCGCTCGCCGCGCCGCAGCTTGCCGCGCGCATTGCGGCGGTGCTCGGACCATGGGCCGCGTCCGGCCCGGCGCTCACTATCGGCACGGCGGCGCTGGGCGATAAAATCTGGATCGAGCGAACCCGAAAGCGGCTGGCGATGGCGGCCAAAAGGCTCGACGCGATGCTGACCGGCGCGGGTCTTGAGATTGTGGGTGGCACCAGCCTGTTCCGGCTGACGCGCACGCGGCGCGCGCCGGCGTTGTTCGATCACCTCGGCCGCGCCGGCATTTTGGCGCGGCGCTTTCCGGAGCAAACAGCATGGCTGCGTTTCGGCCTGCCGGCCGATCCGCAAGCCTGGCGCCGGCTGCGGAGCGCGCTCGCCGCCTTCCGCCGCGGCGGCTGAGAAGGGAATCGGAATCCTAACCACGGTGCCGGGCTTATGGATTCCGGACTTCACCGAGTCGCGGCGATCCGGAATGACAGTTCGCCCCACCTGTCCCAAATCAGGTCAGCTCGCTTGGCATCGCGGTTGCTCCGTCGCAGCCGGCGTTGGCGGCATGTTCCTTAAAACGCGGAACGTGCGCGCGCGGCGTCGTTAAAAAATAGCGTGAACGGTCCGACGCGGGCCGCAAACGCGCGATGGGAGCGTGCGGTGTTAACTTTCCACTTTGCTTTCGCGAAGCGGCCGGCGCGATCGGCGAGCGCCATCGCCGCCGCGCTTGCGCTTTCGATGCCGTTCTGGTGTGCCGGCTTGGCGGCCGCGCAGACCCAAGAGCCCCAAATGGTCGAGAGCCGTGGCTGCGTCGCCGACGCCTTTTCGCTCAACTGCGTGGTCCGATCTGGGCCGGCCGGCGATCCGCATCTGCGGCAGGTGCCGCAGCCGCTCGATGCCGCGGCCGTCGCTCGCGCCCAGGAGCGCGAGCGGCGCTGGGTCGCGCGCTGCCATCCGGTGATTGCGCTCGATCCTTACGGCGTGTCCCGTTATCGCTACGCGCAGCCGGGCTGTGAATTCGGCGTCGGCGAGAACTGAGGCGTCGGCAGCGGGCCGTGCCGGTCTAGCGCGCGGGACTCATCGACGCCGCGGTATTTTCCGGATGCCGCAACCCGCTCTGCTTATGCGGCGTCTGCGGCGCCACATGGCCGGGCAGGTACTTCGCGATGACGACCGGATCAAGCTCCTTGATCGCGCTGTCGGGCAGCCGCTGCCAAACCTCGTCGCGGCCGAACAGCGCGATGCCGAGATAGCCGCGCACGGTCAGCGTCTGGCCGTCGGGGCTGACTTTCATCATGGCGTCGTAGGTGTTGCCGTCGCGCGGATCGAGGATGTTGCCGTCCTGGTAACTCAGTCCGTTCTGCTCCTGCTTCATGCCGCGAATGAGCGGCAGGCCGAGCAGCGGCTGGTTGTGGCGATCGTCCCGGCAATGCGCGCAGACCTGGTCCGGCTGGTCGCCCGGACGAAGAAAGTATTTGGCGATGACGCCCTGCCAAGTGCCGTCATTGCTCTCGACAAAAAGGAACCAACTGACGGGTTTGCCGGTTTCACCATCGACCTTCTGCCACAGGCCAGCCACCGATGGTTCGGCTGCCACAGCGGAATTGCCCGCGGCAGCCAGCGCTAGAAATCCCGCCAAAAACGCGAGCTTTCGGATGTGCACAATCATCATGCCTTCATTCCCCTATCGAGCAGAGAATCAATATGGCGACGTTGATGCCTCACAATGCATGCCGCGACAATGCGGTGATTTAGAGACAGTTTGGAGCAGCACCGCGCCAAAGATGCGGCCGCCGGTTGCCCGCAAAGGCCGCCCTGGCGGGCTGGAACTATCCGGTGGTTATGCCATTGTCGGCCTGCTTGGGGGCTTTATCAGTTTTGCGGCAAGAACCTTTTTCGTCGAAAAGGCGACAAATGGCTGACATGGCATTTTTGCAAACGCTCCGATTTGGTCGGGACGCGGCGGCTGCGCGCTCGCGCCGCGCCGGCTCGCCTGCGAGTCTGGCGCTCGACAACTTGCGCGGCATCGTCATTCTGATCGTCTTGGCGTTTCATTCGGCGCTGGCCTATCTGAGCTTCGCGCCGACAGTGAGCGATTTCCTAAGCCCGCCCTATTCGTGGCGCGCCTTCCCGATCGTCGACGACCATCGCTTCTTCGGCCTCGACCTGTTCTGCGCCTGGCAGGACGTTTATCTGATGGCGCTGATGTTCTTTCTGTCCGGCCTGTTCGTCTGGCCGAGCCTCTCGCGCAAAGGCAATTTCGGCTTCGTGCGCGACCGCCTGCTGCGGCTCGGCGTGCCGTTCATGTTCGGCATTATCGTCGTCATACCGCTGGCCACATATCCGAGCTACAGCGTGAGCGCGCTTGATCCGAGCGTGGCGGATTACCTCGATAAACTGTTCGCGCTGCCGTTCTGGCCGGTCGGGCCGTTGTGGTTTCTCTGGCAGTTGGTGGCGCTGAGCGCGCTCGCGGCCGCGGTCGAACGGATCGCGCCGGACGCGATCCCGGCGCTCGGCCGCTGGTCGGCACGCGCCGGCGGCAATATCGGCCGTTATTTCGCTTGTTTGGTCGCGGTCTCGGCGCTGGCCTATGTGCCGCTGGCGCTCGCCTTTACGCCGTGGGCCTGGCACAACTTCGGCCCGTTCGCCGTCCAATTATGCCGGCCGCTGCTTTACGCGGTCTATTTCTTCGCCGGCATCGGGGTCGGCGTCGGCGGCATCGAGCGCGGTCTGGTGGCGCCGGACGGCCCGTTGGCGCGGCGTTGGGCGACGTGGCTCGCGGCCGCGCTCGTCTCGCTCGCATTGTGGATGGGATTGAGCTCGCTCAGCTTTGGCCGCGACGCTCCGCTTCCGGTGCGGGCGGCGGCCGATCTCGGCTACGTGCTGGCCTGCGCCTGCGGCTGTTTCTTTTTGATCGCTGTCAGCCTGCGCTTTGCCGCGGCGCCGTCGCGCCTCCTCGGCACGCTCGGCGGCAACGCCTACGGACTCTACCTGTTGCACTATGTCTTCGTGGTCTGGCTGCAGTTCGCGCTGTTGGCGCTGCCGCTGTTTGCGGTGATCAAGTGGCCGATCGTGTTCGCCGGCACGCTGGTCTTCACCTTCATCGCCAACGCGGCCATCAAGCGCATCCCGCTCGGCGCCCAACTCATCGGCTCGGCGCGACGTCCGCTTGCGGAGCTTGCATCTTAAGTGCGTCGAGAATCTGGACGACGATCTCGCGCGGCCGCGGCGCGATCGAGACCACGATCGGATTCTCGTCGGCGCCCGGTTCCTCCAAGGCCTCGAACTGGCTCTGCAGCAGGCTCGGCGGCATGAAATGCTC
>JASHXZ010000121.1 GCA_030043285.1 Xanthobacteraceae bacterium
ATCGCCATCCTGGTGCGCGCCTCGTTCCAGATGCGCGAGTTCGAAGACCGCTTCGTCACGCTCGGCCTGCCCTACCGGGTGATCGGCGGCCCGCGCTTTTACGAGCGCGCCGAAATCCGCGACGCGCTCGCCTATCTGCGCGTGGTCAATTCGCCGGCCGACGATCTCGCTTTCGAGCGCATCGTCAACGTGCCGAAGCGCGGGCTCGGCGACGCCACCGTGCAGCTCCTCCACGACCACGCTCGCAAGCGCCGCATACCGCTGACCGAAGCGGCGCGCGCCGTGGTCACCACTGATGAGCTGAAACCAAAGCCGCGCGGCGCATTGCGCGGCGTGCTCGACTGCATCGACCGCTGGCGGGCGCAGCGCGAGGCGCTGCCGCACACTGAGTTGGCCGAAATCATCCTCGACGAATCCGGCTACACCGAGATGTGGCAGAAGGACCGCTCCGCCGACGCCGCGGGCCGCCTGGAGAATCTGAAAGAGCTGATCCGCTCCATGGACGAGTTCGAGAACCTGCAGGGTTTTTTGGAGCACATCTCGCTGGTGATGGACAACGAGAAGGCCGCCGAGGCCGACGCCGTCAACATTATGACCTTGCACTCCGCCAAGGGCCTCGAATTCGACACCGTGTTCCTGCCCGGCTGGGAGGAAGGCGTGTTTCCCAACCAGCGCACGCTCGACGACCAGGGTCGCGCCAGCCTCGAAGAGGAGCGCCGCCTCGCCCACGTGGGCATTACGCGCGCGAAAAAACGCGCCAAGATTTATTTCGCCACCAACCGGCGCATGCACGGCCTGTGGCAGACCAACATTCCGTCGCGGTTTTTGGACGAGTTGCCCGAGGCCGACGTCGAGGTCACCGAGTCGCAAGCCGGCTTCGGCGGTTATGGCGGCTACGGCGCCTCGCGCTTCGACGCCGCCACCTCGTTCGGCTCCAACTACACCACCCCCGGCTGGCAGCGCGCCCAAGGGCGCCGCGACCGCGGCGGCGGCGGCGGATTTGAGGAGGCGGACGCTGCGGACTACGACGCTGATGACGCAGGAAGTGAGAGGGCCGACCCTCGCGCCGTTCACCTCTCCCCAGAGGGGAGAGGTCGAGCGACCCCTGACCTCGTCAGGGGTCGCGAGGGTGAGGGGGCTCGGACCTCGCGGCTAATCCCTGGCCCCACCTCACGCCGCCTGCCGCTCACCATCGAGGGCGAACTCGTCGCCAAATCCACCGGCACCACCTCCGCCTTCACGCTCGGCGACCGCGTCTTCCACCAAAAATTCGGCAACGGCAACATCACCGCCATCGACGGCAACAAGCTGACGATCCAGTTCGACAAAGCCGGGCAGAAGCGCGTTGTGGATAGTTTTGTGGAGCGGGTGTGATACATTCCCGACGAGGCAGCACACATGGCCGGATCGCGTAGAGACATCGAGGCGGCGCTCGCTCCTGGTGATGAACCGGTTCGCAGCGAGTACGAGCGTGACTTCTATTCATGGCTCATGGAGCAGGCGCGGCTTCTGCGCGAGGGGCGTTTCGACGCGCTCGACCGCGATAATTTGGCCGAGGAG
The DNA here is from genome assembly GCA_030043285.1 of Xanthobacteraceae bacterium. Classification (GTDB taxonomy): domain Bacteria; phylum Pseudomonadota; class Alphaproteobacteria; order Rhizobiales; family Xanthobacteraceae; genus BOG-931. The sequence goes on from JASHXZ010000121.1 coordinate 1,561, forward strand.
ATCGAGTCGTTGGGGCGCGAGCAGTTCAACAAGCTTGTCAGCGCATTGCGCATCGCGATGCTGCACATGCTGAAGTGGGATCACCAGCCTTCGCTGCGCTCGCGCAGTTGGGTGCTGTCCATCGGGGAGCAGCGGCTGGAGATCGCCGACGTGCTCGCCGACAATCCAGGTCTCAAGCCGCGCCTCGGCGAGGCGATCGCGCGCGCCTATCGTCGGGCGCGCATCGAGGCGGCGAGGGAGACTGGACTGGAAGAAGCGGTTTTCCCGACCGAGTGCTCTTATTTGTTCGATGACGTCATTAAGCGCAATTTTTCGCTGTGAATCGGCAGGTGATTTTAGACCGGACAAAGTATCGACTGGGCGAAGCACTCGGTTATTTATTCTGTGAGTTGGCGTTCAAGACGGATTGCCGCGGCCTTTTCCAATATTTTTATCGACTCGGCTGCTGGCTCTACGGCATCGCGACGGATGCTGGAGTTCGATGCGGGGAACTGGTGCAAAACCCGGCATTTGGTCGTGAGTTGGATGAGCCTTTCTATATCCCGCGTTCGCACTAACGACATGGCGGAACTCGCGCCCAGCATTACGCTTAGCCGTAACAGCATAGTCTGAATGCTGCGAGGTCCCCCATGATCCGCAAGCTTGTGTCCGGAAAGTACCGGCTGTACTCGCGCAAGAAGAATCCGAAGACCGGCAGGCGGCGCAACCTTGGCACGTTTGCGAGCCGCGGCGCCGCCGAGAAGCACGAGCGCGCCGTGCAGTATTTCAAGCGGCATTGAGGCCTTCATCCTCCCCGGTGCAAACGGAGGATGGTGGAGGGGGCGCGGGACTCGACGAATCTCTTTCGTCGCAGGCGAAGCGGCAGGGCCGGCACCCCCTCCCCCATCTTGCTTCGCAAGATGGTCCCCCTCCCCCGCTTCCACGGGGGAGGAAAGATTGCCCCGCCGCCATCAAAAAAGCCGGCCACGCGGTCGTGACGATCGGACGCGGTTTCTTGCCAATCCCGCCGCATTTCATTCACCATTCTGCCAGGTCTGGAATTTAGCTCCCGGCATTGAACCAAACGGCCGCGACGGGCTTCTAATACAGGGGCGAACTCCCCATCTCTTGGGGCGGTCGTTGCTGCATCACTCTTCACCGTCACGTCGCGATCGCTCCGTCAGGCGAGCTGTGGGCCCCGAGCCAAGGGACCCGGAGTTCAACGACCAAGATCGTAACCGGCTGAACTCACGTACCCAGAACTCACGTATCCAGGTGTCACCATGCGTCTGCACAAGACAATCTTCCGCGCCGCGCTGTTAACCGCAGGGCTCGCTTTGCCGCTCGCCGCGCCGGCTTTCGCCAACGTCCTCATCACCGTCGATCAGGCCTCACAGCGCATGCTGGTCCAGGTCGATGGCGCCACCCGCTACGACTGGCCAGTGTCGACCGGCCGCGCCGGCTACAACACCCCGGACGGCACCTTCCGGCTGAACCGCATGGAGATCATGCATTACTCGAACGAGTACGAAGATGCGCCGATGCCGCATTCGATGTTCTTCGACCTGAACGGCCACGCCATCCACGGCTTCTCCGATACGCCGCATCTCGGCATGGCGGTGTCGCACGGCTGCGTGCGGCTGTCGCCCGCCAACGCCGCGGTGCTGTTCGACATCGTCAAGTCCGAGGGCATGGAGAACACCAGCGTGATCGTGCGTGGCCACATCCCGCCGCGCGGGCCGCTGATCGCGCGCCGCCAGGCGCCGCAGCAGCAGGCCGAGGTCGAGCCCGGCTACGGGCAGCAGGCCTACAGCGCGGCATCGCCCTACGCCGGCCAGCAGGCTTACGGACAGACCTACGGCCAGCGGACCTATGGCGAGCCAGCCTACGGACAGCAGCGCTACTATGGCCAGCAAGGCTACAGTCAGCAGGCTTACGGCCAGCAGCAACAGCCGAGCTACTACGGCCGCTCCGCATTCCCGCCGCAGCCGGCGCCGGCCTACGGGCAGCCTTACGGCGGCCAAGCGTATTACGGCGGGTATTCGCAGTAGCGATTTCGCCGCGCAAAATCACACCGTCGTTTCCCGGGCGCAGCGCAGCACGAAGTGGTGCGCTGCAGACCCGTGATCGTTTCAAACTCCGTGTGTGTAACGGTCCCGGATCAGCGGTGCACCGCCATAGCGCGTCGAAGACGCGCGTGAAGGCGCTTTTCCCGCTACGCGCTGCACCGCATCCGGGAAACGATTTATTTTAATTCGGCTTCTGAAATTTCAGCACGAAATTGTCGACCGGCATGACTGGCTTGTAGCTCACGAAGTCGTGGGTGTCGTTCGGATTGCGCCAGAAATTGCCTTCGCCGACGACCTTGAAGCCGGCCGCTTCGACCTCCTTGCGCAGTGTGCCTTCCTCGATGCGATGCAGCGTCTTGACCACCGAGATGCCCTGCCCGGGCAGCGCCGAATGATCGGCGATCACCAGAAAGCCGCCGGGTTTGAGCGCAGCGAACATTTTGCGGTCCATCGCGGCGCGGTCGACGTTCATGTAGACGGTGTCGTGGTAGTAGAACAGGAACGTGATCAGATCGAGGTTATTCACGCCGGGCGGGATCGGATCGTCGAACGGGCGATAGTCGGCGCGCGCGTCCGCCATCGCCGGCGTTTTCAGCCGCGCCTCGAACGCGGTCTTGGGTTTCTCGCCGAGGTCGGCCGGGTTTTGGCCGTAGACCATGCCGTTCGGCGCCACGGCGCGCGCCAACAGCTCGGTCGAGTAGCCGCCGCCGGCGCCCATATCGAGCACCTTCATGCCGGGGCGCACGCCGGCGAACACCAGGAACGGCACAGGGTCGCGGCGCTGGTCGGCCTTGCGGTCGGCCTCGCTCCGATCCGGCGCGGCAAGGAGCTTGGCGTAGTCCGGCGTCTGTCCCTGGGCGCGCGCGCCGCCGGCAGCGAGGCCGAGGCCGCCGCCAGCCGCCAGCGCGGCCGCCAAAGTTGCCGCTAAAATCGTCCGTTGTTTCGTCCTGACCATCATCGTCTCCAGCTTTGCGCTCGGTTCCATGCTAGCCCAATCCGACACGGCCGCCGTTGACAAGCGCGTGAGTCATCGGGGTAAAGACTGTGGAAAAGCTCCGGATTAGGCTGTGCATGAAAGTTGCAAAACGACGCGCAAGGCCGCGACACTGCCTCCTGGCAATTTATTGTGAATTATCCGCATAAGCCGAAACTAACTTGTCTCGCCAATGGCTTCACCCGCACGATCGCCGCGCCCACAGCTCGCCGCCAGCCTTGAAACCGACGAACCAACGGCGCATCGGATAGCCGACGCGTTTTTCGAGCGTTCGGCCGGTCAAGGCGCGGTCAGCTTCGTGAATGCCGGCCGCGACCGTTGGCGCGTCACATTCTATGTTGGTCGCGGAATAGAGGCGCGGCTGGCGCGCGAACTGGTCGCGAATGCCGCCATCGATGCGCCGCCGCTGCGCTTTCGCCGCATCGCTGCGGCGAATTGGGTCAAGGAGAGCCTCGCCGACCTGAAGCCGGTCGAGGCCGGGCGCTTCGTCGTGCACGGCGCGCACGATCGGGCCCGCATCGCGCCGAACCAGATCGGCATCGAGATCGAGGCGGCGCTCGCGTTCGGCACCGGCCACCACGGCACCACGCGCGGCTGTCTCCTGGCGCTCGACACGATCTGCAAGGCGCGCTCGCGCACTCCCATTGACCGCATTCTCGATCTCGGCACCGGCTCGGGCGTACTCGCCATCGCCGCCGCCCGCGCGCTGCGGCGGCCCGTGCTGGCGACCGACATCGACCCGCAAGCCGTTCACACCGCGCTCGTCAATGCGCGGCGCAACGGCGTCGGCGCGCTGGTCGACGTGCGGCACGCCGACGGCGTTGTCGGGTTGCGCGGCTGCGCGCCGTTCGACCTCGTCTTCGCGAATATTCTGCTCAAGCCGCTACAACGCTTCGCCGCCGCGCTGACGCAACGACTCGCCGCGCCTGGCGGGCGCGTCGTTCTCTCCGGCATCCTCCCGGCGCAGGCCAATACCGTCATCGCCGCCTATCACCGCCTGACGCTGCTGCGGCGCACCGATCTCGACGGCTGGACGACGCTGGTCTTCGCCCGTGCGCAGGCCCTCCCCTCCGGGCGAAGGTCTTGCTAGATTCCGGGCATGTTCGAGGCTCACTTCCAATCGTTCGACGACCAGGCTGCGCGCGGCGACAGCGCACCGCGCGTCTTGGCCTTGCGCGCCGAACTGGCGCGGCGCGGGCTCGACGGCTTTATCGTGCCGCGCACCGACCGCTATCAGAACGAATACGTGCCGCCATGCGCGGCGCGGCTCGCCTTCATCAGCGGTTTTTCCGGCTCGGCGGGCGTCGCCATCGTGCTCGCCGACCGCGCCGTGCTGTTCGTCGACGGCCGCTACCAGCTGCAGGCCAAGGACGAAATCGACAGCGCGATTTTTCTCATCGACCATCTGGTCGAGCACCCGCCGCCGGCCTGGATCGAAGCCAATCTGAAAGCGGGACAAAAGCTCGGCTATTCGCCCTGGCTGCACACCGTCGACGGCGCCGAACGGCTCGCCAAGGCCTGCGCGGCGGCCGGCGCCAGCCTGGTGCCGGTCGCCGACAATCCGCTCGACGCCGTCTGGACCGACCGGCCGCCGCCGCCGCTTGGCGCGGTGGTCGTGCACGAACTCAAATACGCCGGCGAGGACTCGCCGCAAAAACTCGGGCGCGTGCA
>JASHXZ010000062.1 GCA_030043285.1 Xanthobacteraceae bacterium
AGCGCAGACCTCCCGAGGTAAGAACGACCGCCTTCGCCGCACGCCCGCCGGATTTACCACCCCGGTCCTTGATGGCCGTGGACTTCGCAATCAACTGCTCGCTCGTCCGGCCGGGTAGGCCTCGTTATCCGGTTCTTGTCCATCGGGCCACGGCTTTGCTCCACGCTTTCTTCAGACCCCGTCTCGCGACGGCGCCCCTGCGCTTCGCTAATCCTTCGCCGCCATCAGGCTGGATAGAGGACTTCCACCTCCAAGCTGTCGTTCATACTCGGCACACAATAAAGAAGGCCCGCTCGCGCGGGCCTTCGGTCGATCGAACCAAACAAACGTTATTTGTTCCAGGGATAGTTGTGACCCCAGAGCGGCGAACGGTGGTACGGGTAGCCACCAAATGGCCGGTGATAAGCGAAACGCGCGCCGTAACCGTGGTGATAGCCGTAACCGCCATAGCCGACATGCGCGCCGTATTGCCAGCCGTGAACGGCGTAGCCATAGCGATGGCCCCACCGGTAGCCCCGCCAAGAGGGGCCCGGACCGTAACCCGGCGTCGGCTGCCAGGTGTGAAACGGCACCGTGATGCCGGGGCCGGAATATTCGGGGCCTTGATTGACGACATAGATCGGCGCCGGCGCGAGCGGCACCGGCGCAATCGGCGGCGCGGCGAAGACGACCGAATGGCAGCCGCATCCCGGACCCACGATTGGAGGCGGCGGTAGCGGCGGCGGTGGCGGCAGTGGCGCGACCGGCTGCGCATAGACAACTGCAGCGCTCGGCGCACCACAGCCGCCGCAGCCACCCCAGCCGCCGAAAATGCCCCGGCCGCCCCAGCCCCAGCCGCCGGCTGATGCAAGTGAAGTCATGCCGACGGTGAACACCGCGGCAAGACCGACAACAACAACACGATGTGAAGCCATGACACTCCCTGACTGACGAGCCTCCATTTTGCAGAGGCGGATTGCAGCGATCCGCGGTGCGGAGCGCTGGAAAGACTTACGGATTCTTGTGGTGCCCACCTTCGTTTTGATGATCGCGCTGCGGCTGCTGCTGCGGCCGTGTGCCGCCGCCATTGACCTGCGGCTCGACGACGATGCCACCGCCGTAACTGGGCGCGTACTCGGTCGCCGGATTGGGCGCGGACTGGCTCGACCAGGAGCGATAGAAGGTCGGCGCCGGCGGTGGCAGCTTGCGATTGGCCGGCGGCAGAATTTCGAGCCGGCCGACGCGCGGCCGCCGTCCATCCGCCGGGAAATAACCAGGCGTCGGATAAACGAGCGTCGGCGGATACGGCCGCCAGATCACCGTCTCGGTCACCATGTTGGGACGGTCGAGGCCGAACTCGCCTTCGACGATGCCCCACGATGCATCGATGCCGTTGATGTAGACGGGCACGTCGGGCCGGCCGGGAATGACGATCACCGGCGCGCGCTGCGCCAGCACAGATGACGCGGTAACGGCGAGCAAAAACAACGCGGCGCAGAGCAAACGCATGAGCGGCCCGATGAACGGCAAGTCATGCGTATTGTAGGGAAAGCGGCGGTCGAATTGGTTTACAACCCGCGCTTTAGGCCGGTGAATTGTTTGGTAACATTAACGTGGGCTAGCCGTGCGGTCAGTGTTCGCTTAGCGACCCTCGTGCCAGACCAGCCGCCGGGCCAAAAAATTGCGCAGCATGGCTGCGCCCGCACACAGGAGCGCAAAGGCACCCGCAACCGTGGCGATCCCGACCAGGCCGCCGGGCCGACCTGATAAACCGCCGACGATGCCGAGCGGCGCCAGCGTCTTGAACAGGGCTGCCAGCACACCGAGAGCAGCGCCGCAGGCCGCGGCGTGTGTAACCCGCCACGGGCGAAACCCGTCATCTGAATGATAGAGCGATGGCAGCGGCATGGGCGACCTTTGTTTCGCTCCTTCGCGCGCGCCTATTCGGCGGCCTCGGCCACCACCGGCCGGCGCGCTACGATACCGGCAAGATCCGGCAGCACCAGGCGCAGGATCTCGGTTTCATCGCGCGCCACAAGATCGGCGCGTTCGCCGTCTTCCAGATGAAATGCGGAGAGTTCCCGGAAACCGGCATTGCCGACGATGCCGGAGCCACGCACCACCAGATAAACGCTGCGGCCGTCGGCACGGTATGTGGCGCCGCGCTGCAAGCGGACGAGTTCGGCGGCGCACTGCCGTTCGGTGAAGCTGCCGAGCGGCTTACGCGCCACGCCGGGCAGCCCGGCCAGCGGCAACCATTCGTAGTTCGCCGGGTCGACCATGATCGGATCGCGATAGCGCGGCTTCGGATAGTCCATGCGCTCGCCGTGCACGTGCTCCCAGATCGCCTGGTAGCCGTCGGTGGCGCGGCGACCCTCGACGTCGTCGTTGCGGCGGAAAATGCCGCCCTCGAACTTGCCGCACTTTTTCAGCTCCTCGGTGCCTGCATCAACTTCCTCGCGCGACAAATATCCGCTGCCGCTGGCGCCGCCGAATTGCAGCACTGCGGTGGTCGAGCGGCCTTCCGAGCTTTGCGGGCCGTACGGCGCGCCTTCCGGAAAATAGCCGAAGCTGCCGGTCGGAAGCTTGCCGTTACGGTCGAAACTCATCGTACCTTCGAGCTGAAAGCGAAACTGATCGAAATTATGCCGGTGGCGCGGCGAGGAAAAATCGCCCTCGAGCTGTCCGACGTTGAGCTGGAAGTTGCCGGGCGTTCCCGGCGTGCCGTTGAGCAGGTGCCGGTAATGGAAGGTACCGCCGCGATGCTGCAGGCCGCGTTTCCATTCCACTTCGTCGGCGTGAACGATCTTCATCGGTTATCCCTCGTCGTGAGAACCGGCACCTCGGGCGGTCGGCGCCATCCTTATGGGGCCGCGATGCCGACACGTATTCTAATGTCTCTTACGGCTGTTGTCAGCCGCGTTGCCA
>JASHXZ010000063.1 GCA_030043285.1 Xanthobacteraceae bacterium
GAATACAGGTTGACGAAAGCACAGAAGCCGGCGGTCGCAACCGCCAGGCTGCGGGTATCGAAGCCCATGCGCCATTATGAAATAGGGCGCCCCAGAAAGCACGCACTGCACTGAAAAGCGGCACTTTTATCGGCTCTGGCGGCGCGGAACAAACCCGGGCGCTCGGCAGTTATCGCGGCGCCCCGCGGCTCCAGACAAGACGGCGGTCGGCGGGGCTTTTGCTGGGGCGGTGGCTACGATTGCGGGCAAGCTGTTGGAGTAGCCTGACGGAAGGCGGTGCATGGTCAGTGTCGAAATCGCCCGCGAGCCCCGGCTCGAGGAAAGCCAAAGGACCGTCCTGGTGGTGGAAGACGAAATCCTCATTCGTCTGATGATCGCCGACGCGCTCCGCTCGCAGGGCATTGCCGTGATCGAGGCCTCGAACGCCGACGAGGCGCTGCACGTGCTGCAAAGCGCGCTGCCTATCCAGCTTCTGCTCACCGACATCCACATGCCGAGCGCGCTCGACGGCTTGGCGCTGGCGCACGCGGCGCGGGCGACGCGCCCCGGCTTGAAACTGATCGTTGCGTCTAGTCAACCGGCCGGAAACGAGTTGGCCGGCCTCGCCGACGCGTTCTTTGCCAAGCCGTTCGTCCTCACCACGATGGTGGAACGGGTGAGGTCCTTGCTGGCGGAGCCGCAGCATGCCCGAGAGTGACGCCGAACAGCTCAAGGTCGCGGGCACCATTCTGGTGGTCGATGATGAAATTCTGATCCGGCTGGTGATCGCCGAATATTTGCGCGATTGCGGCTACAAGGTCATCGAAGCGGCGCAGGCCGACGAGGCGCTGTTGGTGCTGGGCCAATCGGAGCGTTCGGTCGACGTGGTGTTTACCGACGTCGAGATGTCCGGCAGCATGGACGGCTTCGCGCTCGCTCGGTGGGTGCGGGCGAACCGGCCCGACGTCGATGTGGTTCTCGCCGGCAGCATCCATCGCTCGGTGCAAGCGGCATCGGACCTGTGCGACCAGCAGGACCACGTGCCGAAACCCTACGAGCCGCACAGCGTGCGCGACCGCATTTACCGCCTGCTCGCTTCGCGCGGTTCGCGCAAGCGCGACTTGCAGTCCGCGCTCGAAGAGGCGCACGCGGGCGGCGGTGCATCGTAGAGGTACTTCAGTTGTTTTGTTTGTCCACCAGAGAGAGCCGCCGATCGCAACGGCTGCCGCGAGTTTGGAAAAGGATTTTCTGTCAAGAGCTTCTCACCGCCGCCAAGATGATATACGTCGCAAACGACGACTGGCCCCTTTGATAAGCGGTGTAGTTTCCCGATCATGATCGACACTGGCGAATGCTTCGCAGGGCAGCGGCGCGCCGGCGCGAAGCGGCCAAATCGTCGGCGCATCGACCGGCGCGCCGAGCCGAACTGCGGCCGCCGCCAATTAACAATCCATTAACATTTCCAAATCAAGGATTTGGTAACCATAGGGCGGAGTGATTCAAGCGTCGCCTCCACCGGGCGCATCGGTGCAAGAGGAGACAACGGCATGTCCAAATTTGTCACCTTGCTTGGCCGCAAATCCGAGCCACGGAGCGACGGCCAACCCAACAGCGAGCTGCCGACAGTCGCACCGTCCACGGGAATCGCCGCACAGCCGACAATCGCGCCGCCTGCCGCCGGCACGCCGCCGCAAAACGCCGACATTGTCGAGCTCGACGAGGACCTGTTCGTTCCGGTCGCCACCAGGCTCGGTGAGGAGAACGAGGCGGTCCGCACGCTTTTGCTCGATGCCGAGCACAAGATCGGTGAGCTTGACACCATCAAAGTCTCGATCGCCAAGCTGCTCGATCCGGTCAGCAGCACGTTGCGCAATTACGAGGAGACCAAAAGCGAGAAGCTGATCCTGCAACGCGCGCTCAACAATGCGCAGGACGTCTGCACCAAGCTTCGCGATGAGCTGGCCGCCATGCAGAAGAAGGCCGCCGCGTTCAAGGCCGAATGCGCGCACTTGCAGGAAGCGGGGGCGGCGGCCAAACAGAACATAGTCGCGCTGGAGCGAAACAACGCCCAACAGCTTGCCGAGCTGGCCGAGCACCGCACGCGCGCGGCCGAGCTGCAAAACCTGGCGCAGCGGCAGGCCTCCGAGCTGCAGTTGCGGCGCATCGAAAATCTGCGCCTTGGCGAGCGCGCCGTCGCGGCCGATCAGCAGATAGTCCAGCTCGAAGCCGAGCTGCAGACCATTCAGCAGCAGGCAAAGCAAACCAAACAGGAGCGAGCCACCGTACAGGCCTCGCTCGAGAAGAGCTTCAACGAGCTGGCGCGGACCGCGCGGGCGCTGAGCGAAGCCGAGAAGGCGCACGCATCGACCGCGGCCCGGCTCCAGGCCACGCAGCGCAATCTGGCGGACGCGCAAGCCGAGCGCGCGCAGCTTTCCGCCACGCTCGACGAAGCGGTGCACCAGCATCGCGACACGCTCAACGTGCTGAGTTCGCGCCTCGAAACCATCCAAGCGCGCTCGACGCTTACTGAAAATCTGCTCAACGAAGCGCGCCAGGCCTTGGCCTCGCGCGCCGATGAAATCCGCGCCCTCGAGCGCCGCTTGATCGAGGCTGCTACGGAGCACGGCGCGCTTGCCGAACAGCTCAGCAGCGCGGAAGCTGCGCTCGCCGAGCGCGAGAGGCGCATCAAAGATCTCGAGGCCGAGCGCGTCGCCCTGACCGAGCACGGCCGCAAGCTGATCCAGGTCGCCAACGAGCGCGAAGCCGCGCACCGGCAGGCCCAGCAGCAAGTCGGCGAACAGAGCGAGATTGCGACCAGATTGCAGGACGAGCTCGGCGCAGCAAGCAGCTCCCACGAGGGCCGGATCGCGGATCTGCAAGCGCAGGTCCAGCGCGAGCAACTCGGCCGGGCGATGGCGGAAGGCGCGCTCGAAGCTGCACGCAAGGACATGGCGAGGTTGCTGCACGAAATCAGCGCGTTGCGCGGCCTGCCGGTCGCGCAAATCACCGCCGAGCCGCCGGTACCGCAGGATGAGCTGAAACAAGCGGCCTAGACGCAGATTACATTGAGCCCGTTCGTTTCAAGAAGCTGGCGGCCTCACTCCGCCGCCGAGCGGACCAGCGCCACCGGCCGTTTCGGTGTCTGGTCGACCACGAGCGTGTCGAACTCTCTGACGATCTCGCCGGTGATGATCGGCTCGCGCGGCAATTCGTCGGTCGGCTCGTACCAAGGCAGACGGGATTTGACATTGTCCTCGAGCGCCTTTGCCACCAGCCGTCCGATCTCATCGCCTTCCAGCGGCACCAGGCGATTGTCGTCGTCGTGTTTGTACAATTGGGGGCAGAAATAAAGGGTGTGGATGCGCGGATCGTAGCCGTCGATCACCAGATACGGCTTGCGCCGAAACGCGCTGAATTTTCTGACGATCTTGCGTTCCTGAGTCGTCTTTGCGACTCGAAGCTTGCCACCGGGCGCGCCGACGATTGTGTTGGCCTCGAGCAAAACGATCCAGTCGTTGCTGGCGGCGTTGTCTGGATGAATGGGGATGAGATGATAGTCGCTTTTGCTGACTAGGGGCATCACAGCGCCTCCCGTGATCCGTGCATGTGGGAACTTAATGGAGGCATAAGCGGCCGGCTGGAGTTTTCGTTCCGCTAATGCGGCCCAATCAGCATGATGACGTCAGATCGATGGGACGGCCCGCCCGCGCATCGGCTCACCGGTCCTCTCCGGGGAGAAGGAGCGTGTGCACGTGGAAGAAGCCCCGGCCGGCACGACCGAGGCTTCTCACCAGAAGGGCCGCCGGTGCTCAGACATGCCCGAGGCCGCGGTCAGGCTACTCCCGTTGGGGCGCGGCCGGCCACCGCGACGCATCGCTCTGGTCAACGGGTGATTAAGGGTGGGACCGCCCCCGTCCGGTGCGGCGGTGTGCCTTTGTTCCGACACCCCGGCTGCGGAATTTCGCCATGCGACCTCGCTGTAATTCTTAACGGGGATTGGCATCGGGGGAGGCTGCTATGACCGACCGAGCAGGCGAGTTCTTGACCGGCTGGTTGGCGCAGCACGTTCGGGCGATGCCGCCGGTGCAAAGGCTGGCCGAAACCGTGCGGCTCGCCACCGCCTGCCGCAGAGACGCCGTTGCCGCCGGGATCGACTTGCAGGACATTCGCGACGTCGCGGGCGGCGATCTCATTCGCAAAATCCTCGACTCGCTCAACACCGCGGCGCCCGTCGCCGACGAAGCGCCACTTGCGCCTGACATCGAGGCGCCGGTGGAGACGACCTCCTCCTAAAGAAGAAGAGCGCGCCAACGGGCGGACGCCCCGCTTTCGCGGAGCATCACAATGGCCGGGGAACCGCCAAGGGATCGGCGCGACGGCCTATTGCGGCGCGACCGAAGCCTCGCTCATCTTGCGGGCGGCCTCGTCGGCGGACCGGGTCGATCGCTCCGAAATCCGCTGCGCCGTCTGCAGCATCGCTTCCAAGTTGTCGCGCGCGATGCGGGTCTGCAGCGCCATATATTCGTGAGGACTTCGGCAACCGAGCAGCTGATCGAAGTGATCCATGTTCTGTTCGAGCCGTTCCTGCGTGAAGCGCAGCCATTCGCCGGACAGGTTCTGCAGGCCGTCGGCGATGATCGTGGTGCTCTCCAGCATCGCTTGAATGTTGCTGGAGGATTGCTGCACCGTCTGTCGCGCGGTTTCGCCGCTCAGCCCGAACAGCC
>JASHXZ010000064.1 GCA_030043285.1 Xanthobacteraceae bacterium
TCGCGCGGGTGGATCATCCACCCACGGCGGTGCGCCTCGATACGAGAATCAGCGAGTTTGCTGTGACGGTCTGCACGGACGTACCCTTCCTATTCCGCCCGACGTTATAAGCATTGCGGCACGCCGGGTCAAGCAAAATGCGGCCGGATCGGGGCATGCCCGACTTCAAACGTGCGTTTGAAATCGGCAAATCGCGAAAATCCGCACGCCGCAACGCTGTTAAGCTTGCTCGCAAAGCCACAGCACAGCCGCGATTTTGCAACGCCTCAGCCCGCAAAATGCCCCGGCACCCTGTTCCACTCCGATCGAAAACGGGTGGACCGCGCGGGGCAGCCTCGCCGCGCCAAGTCCCGGGGTCGGAGGGCACTATGGTTACAGCATTGTTGCGCTACCCGGCGGCGGTGGCTTTGGCGATGGCCGCGCTGGCGCTCGCCGCGCCCGCCCCTGCGGCGGCAGCCGCACCGGCGCCCGCCACGGCGCGGCTCTCGACCGACGGCATCCTGCGATGGATCAACGATTACCGGCGCAAGCCCGACCCCGACCGGCTGCCGGCTCTGGTGCGGGCCTTGAGCGCGATGCAGGCGTTCAAGGATTCCGAGACCTGCGGCGCCTATATCGGCTTCATCGCCGGTGTGCTCGGCAGCAACCCAGAGCGCGCCAAGCGGCTCGCCACCGAAATGCTATCGATCGCGCCGGAGGACCGTTGGGTCCTGGTGCGCGCCATCGCCTATTCGGGCCTGCCGAACTGGAAGGACGTGCTCGTCTCTGTCGGCGACCGCATGCCGGAGCGGCATGAGATGATCAATCGCTATCTCGAAGGCAAGCTGGCGACGCTCGATCAGATCGCCTACCCGACCGGCAAACCCGGCATGATCGATAAGATCGAGGTTACATTTCACATCAAGAGCACCAGCAAAGCGGTGGCGTTGCAGCCAACCCCGCAGCTGATCGACCTGCTGTGGGGTTATTACCTGGCGAGCGGTGCCTACATGCCGGTCTACAAGATCGTCAAGCTATTGCCGCTGTCCGAGGACAAGGACAACGTCGACAATCTCACCACCGGCAGCGCCGCCAAATTTACGCTCGCCAGCAATGCGGTCCGCGATCTCAAGCTGCTCGCGATGCTCAAATCGTCGGTCAAAAATGCGCCGAAGGACACCGCCAAGGTGCTTAACGACGTGATCGAGACCGCCGAGGACGTCGACACCGGGCGCATGCGCCGCGAATCGCTCGCCGCCATCGAGGAGCTGAAGCAGAAAGGGCCGGACTCCAAGCGCGAGCTGACCGGCATGGGCCAGATCGGCGAAGGCGCGCTGTCGATGGGCTGCATCGTCGCCGCTGCGACCGGACAGATCGAGCTCGGCCTGCCTTGCGTGATCGGCGGCGCCGCCTATTCGGCGGGGCTGCAGTACATGTCGCACTGAGCTACCAGCGTCGGCCGCTAAAACTCAGATCGCCCGGCGCCGTCGAGTCGCAACGGTTCTTTCGATTGCTCGGACATTGTCCAAGCGAGAACCGCAGCACATGTTCCGGTAAGCTGTCCCGCGTTTCAGCAGCGATGAAAGACCCGGCGCGGCCCCTTGTCGCCTTCGGTCTGCGGCAGCTGGGTCAATGTGCGCCTGTTGCCGCTGAGCTCGAAGGCGGTGCTATTGCCCGGTTTGGCCGGCTTCCAGAACACCTGGATCTGGTTATCCTTGGCCTCGACCTTGTCGATGTCCCAGTGCGGCGGATGGGTGAGCTGCGAACTGCCCAGCGGCGTGACGATCATGTCGGTGCGCGAGAAGGTGTAATTGGTTTTATCTCCGCACCAGCGGCCGACCAGATCGCCGATGGTGACATCGCGCGCCGCGACCGCTTGCGACATCAGCGCCGCAATCCCCAAGCCAAGCAGCGTCTTTGCAATTGCTTGTACGTAACGCATCGTTGCCCCCGCGCTGCGTGTAAACGTAGTTCCTACAATGCCGATGTGGCAACGGTGGTGTCAACTGGTTTCCGAGGGGCGTTGGCAGCCGCTGTTGGGAGCGCATATCCGGTCGTGCCGGAATGCAGATCGCCGACGTGCCGGGCGGCGGCGAGTAGGACGACCAACCCGCCTATGCGGCCTGTTCGATCGACATCTCGCCGTAGCTGCGGTCGAACTCCAATTCCGACGCCGGCCCCGGTCGCTTGAACAGAAAACCCTGCAGCGAGCTGACGCCGGCGAGCCGCAGCAAACGGTACTGATCCACCGTTTCCACACCCTCGGCCGTGGTCTGGATGTCGAGGCTCTGCGCCAAGGTCAGCGTTGCCGAAATGATGGCGGCGCATTCGCTGCGCTTGGTCATGTTCTGGGTGAACGACTTGTCGATCTTGATGCGGTCGAATGGGAACATCGTCAGCTGGCTGAGCGACGAATAGCCGGTGCCGAAATCGTCGAGCACGATGGTGATGCCGAGCGCCTTGAACTGGCGCAGCGCCGGCTGGCATTCGGCCGCCGATTCGATGAGCGCCGTCTCGGTGATTTCCAGCTCCAGCCGCTCGGGGCGCAGGCCGGCATCGACCAGCGTGCGCGCCACCACGTCCGGCAGATCGGTCTTGCGGAACTGCACCAGCGACAGATTGACCGCAACTTTGACCTCGGCCGGCCATTTGACCGCCTCGGCGCAAGCGGTGCGCAGCACCCAGTCGCCGATCTGAACGATCAGGCCGCTTTCCTCGGCCAACGGAATGAACAGGTCGGGCGAGATCAATCCCTTGGTCGGATGCCGCCAGCGCACCAGCGCCTCGACGGTGCAGATCCGGCGCGTCTTGGTGTCGATGATCGGCTGGTAATGCAGCTCCAGCTCGTTCTGCTGGATGGCGCGGCGCAGATCGCCTTCGATCTCCTGGCGGGCGCTGGCGATTTCGCTCATTTCCGGAGCGAAGAAACAGTAGCCGTTGCGTCCCGCCGACTTGGCGCGATAGAGCGCCAGGTCGGCCATCTTCAACAGGCTGTCGGAGGCGGTGCCGTGCTCCGGCGCCAGCGCGATACCGATGCTGGTGCCAATGTTGATGTCGGCGCCCTCTATGGCGAACGGCTTGGCCTGCATGGCGATGATACGCTCCGCCAACGATCTTGCCGCTTCGCGCTGGTTGGTTTCACCGGCCTGAATGATGGCGAACTCGTCGCCGCCGAGGCGCGCCAACACGTCGGTCTCGCGCAACAACGATTTCAACCGGGTCGCCACCTCGATCAACAGGGTGTCGCCGGCCGGGTGGCCGAGCGTATCGTTGACCTGCTTGAAGCGGTCGAGATCCAACAGCAGCACCGTGAACGGCTCGTCGCGGCGGCGCTGGCGCGCAGCGGCTTCCTCGATTTTCTGCGCCAATGCGGCGCGATTGGCGAGCCCGGTGAGGGCGTCGTGATGCGCCAGGAAGGCGATGCGCTGCTCGGCCTTCTTGCGCTCCGTCACGTCGTCGATCACCGCAATCAAGTACTTCGGCTCGCCCTGGCCGTTCCTGATGACGAGGCGCGCGGTCGACTGCATGCGCTGCCCGCGCAGCGGCACCTCGATCTCGATCTCCTTGTAGCTGACACCGTCGCCGCTCGCGCTCGATTCGCTGTCGGCATCGTTGATGGTCGTAGCGACGCGCTCGCCGTGGATGTCAAAGACGGTGCGACCGAGAAGCTTGTCGCGCGACACGCCGAGCATGGCCTCGAAGGCGCGATTGACCAGGATGAACCGGCGCGTCGTCGGGTCCTTGACGACGACCGCCGCCGGAATGTTCTCGATAATCGAATCGAGAAAGCTTCGGGTTTCATCCAACGACTGCTTCGAGCGCTCGAGCTCCGCCGCGGTGGCCAGAATACGGGCCTGCCGGCCGGCGCCGAGAAACACCACGACCAGCACCATCAGGCTCAACGTGGCGCCGGCGATCATGTATTTGCGCGCCGTTTCGTCGGCATGCTGGAAAATGTCCTGCCGCGCCATGCCGACCAGCGCGACAAGCGGAACGCCGGCGATTTGCCGGTACGACATGAGCTTCTGCGTGCGGTCGAAAAACGCGGCACTTGCCGGCGTATTCCAATAGCTGCCTTGCGGACTTTGCTGCAAATGAGCCAGCAGCGGATAGCGCGGCACCGCCTGGCCGACCAGGCGTCGCGTCGCCGGATTGAGACCGCCGCGCGCGCGCAACACGCCATCGCTGCCGACCAGGGCAACGATGCCGCCGCGGCCGATGTCGAGCGAGCTGAAAAAATCCTCCAGCTGGGCGACGTCGATGGCACATGCCACCGTACCGGCAAAGCTGCCGTCCGGCGCGGTGAGTCGTCGGCTGAACTCGACGCTCAGCTTCTTGCTGATCTGTCCGACGAGCGGCACGCTGATGTAAAGCCGATCCTCCGTGGCGTCGCGCTGCGCCGCGAACGGCCCGTGGTCGCCGACATAACCCGGATGGCCGAGCGGCCTGCGGCTCGATCGCGTGACGAAGCCCTCACTGTCGGTGACGGAAAAGTGCACGGCGACGCTGTTGTTTGATTGCGTCTCGGTCGCCCAGCGCACGATGTCGAAATGCTGCGGATCGCTCTG
>JASHXZ010000065.1 GCA_030043285.1 Xanthobacteraceae bacterium
CGGCCCAGCCGGTGTGGGTGAGATCGAACACCACGCCGTTTGGATCGCGATATTTCGCCTCGTAAAACGAATTGGGCGACGTCGGGCGGCCGGCGAGATAAGAGCCGCCCGCCTGCGTGACCTTCTTGTCGGCTTCGTCGAGATCGTCGACCCACATGCCGAAATGGTAGAGGCCCGGCTTCTCGTCGCCTTCGGTCTTCAACAGCGCCACGTTGACGACGCCGTCCGACATGTAGACACCGCGGCGCGCTTTGCCGGCGCGCGTCATGCCGAACGCCTCTTCGAAAAATTTCGCCGCTTGCTCCGGGTCGGGAACGATGATGGCAATATGGCGCAGGCGCGAAGCCATGGCGATCTCCGTTGGTTTTTCGCATGGGGTGGCGCACCTTAGCGAGGGATGCGATATTTGCAAACCTTCTGGACCGCATCGCAATCGGGGCTGCATTGCATACGCCAACTCCACGCGAGACCTCATGGCCGGACGCGATTTTTCGCCATTTCCGGCGCGTCGGCATCCGCCAGGTCGGCTACGTGCCGGACGCCGGCCACAGCCGGCTGATCGCGCTCTGCCAGGCCGATCCGGACATCGCCGACGCAGTGCTGACCACCGAAGAGGAAGGCGTCGGCCTTGTTGCCGGCGCTGCGCTCGGCGGCCAGCGCGCGGCATTGCTGATGCAGTCGAGCGGCGTCGGCAATTGCATCAACATGTTTTCGCTGTTGCGCAATTGCGGTTTCGCCGGCGTGATCTTTGTGACCATGCGCGGCGAGTTCGGCGAGTTCAATCAATGGCAGGTGCCGATGGGCTCGATCACCGGCGACGTGCTGCGGCTCGCCGGCTTCCTGACCTACCGCATCGACAATGCCGACGACGTTGACGAGATCGTCGGCGCCGGCTGCGACATGGCGTTCGACGGCAATCTGCAGGTCGCGTTTTTGTTGTCGCAGCGGTTGATCGGCCGCAAGCAGTGGACGCGGTGAGGGGAGCGAGCATGCTCGATCGACGCGATTTCGTGCGCCACCTGCTGATCGACCGGGGCGATCTGCTCGTGGTCAGCGGGCTGGGCTCGGCGACCTACGACGTGGCCGCGGCCGGCGATCATCCGCTGAATTTTTATCTGTGGGGCGCCATGGGCGGCACCGCGATGATCGGGCTCGGCCTGGCGCTGGCGCAGCCGGACCGCCGCGTCGCCGTGCTGACCGGCGACGGCGACATGCTGATGGGCATCGGCAGCCTCGCCACGATCGGCGTCAAACAGCCGAAAAACCTCGCCATCGTCGTGCTCGACAACGCCCACTACGGCGAGACCGGCATGCAGCCCAGCCACACCAAATCAGGCATCGATCTTCCCGCGGCGGCGCTCGCCTGCCGTTTCAAGCACGCGGGCGCCGTATCGCGCATCGAGCAAGCCACCGAGGTCCGCGCGCTGTTGCACGAGGCCGAGGGCCCGATCCTCGTCAGCGCGCGCATCAAAGAAGACGACGTGCCGCGCGTGCTGCCGCTGCGCGACGGACACGCGATCAAGCAGCGATTTATTGCGGCCGTTGCCGCGCTCAGCGCCGCTCGTTAAGGGCCAAGCTCGGCCGCGCAGAGCAACACTCTGCTCTACCAATCGTCTTTGCGGATGTTGTCGTTATAGCCGAGGCTGCCGCCGCCGGTTGTGGCCGGATATTCGGAGTACAGCGGCGGTGCACCCGTACTCTGCGGGCTGACAGCCAGGTAGCCGTCATAATACTCTTGCGCCCGCGCCGCGACGGCTGAACTCAGAACAATGGCGACAGCCAGCGTCAGTGTTGTCTTGGTCATGACTCGCGTCCTTTCTCGCGTGGAGAGTAAACTGAGAGAGGACGCCAAGCACGCTTTGTTGTTCCCAACGAAAAGTCGCACCAAGATAAAAAACGAAAAGTCGGGCCAAGATTAAATCATGCGACGATAAAAAGAAATTGATGCGAGCGGTGAGGAATAATGCGGGGCGGAACAGGCCGGAACTCCGGATTACCGCTTCGCCGCGAGCTTCACGGCTTCGATGATCTCCGGATAGGCGGCACAGCGGCAGAGATTGCCGGACAGATAGTGCCGGATGTCGTCGTCACTCGGATTCGGGTGCTCTTTCAGGAGCTGGTGCGACATCAGGATGAAGCCCGGGGTGCAATAGCCGCATTGGAACGCGCCGGCGTCGATGAAGGCCTGCTGCACCGGCGACAGCGCGCCGTCGGCGTCGAGATGCTCGACGGTGGTGACGCTTTTGCCGTCGACCCATGTGGCGAAATAGAGGCAGCCGGACACCGCCACGTCATCGACCAACACCGTGCAGCAGCCGCAAAGGCCCTGCCCGCAGCTTTCGCGGGAGCCGAACAGATCGAAGCGCTGCAACAGCTCGACGAGATTGCGGTGCGGCTCGATGGCGGTCGAGACCTGTTGGCCGTTGAGCGTGAAGGTGATGGTGCGTGCGGTATTCATTGTCGTTTTCTCGGTCGTTCGTTTTTACTTTGGCCGATGTTCCCGCGAAAGCGGGGACCCACAATCACCTTGGCGCGCGCTTCGAGACGCGGAAGCTCTCGGCCGATTTCAGTCATCGGCCCGTTTACTCCGCGCTCCCAGCCAAAGCCTCGCGGACAGCGCGGCGCAGATAAACGCGCAACAGTTCGCGCTTGTACGGCGCGGAGCCGTGCGAGTCGGAGAGAATCTCCGCTTCCTCGGCCGCCGCGTCGCCGGCGCGCCGCAATGTCGGATCGTCCGGCGCTGCATTCTGCAAAGCCGCCTCGGCGTTTTTCATGCGGGTGACTTTTACGGTCGCGGCGCTGACCACGACCAGCGGATCGCGGATCGCACCATTCTTGAGCCCGAACGAGACCGCGACGCCGAGCGACGGCCAGTCGTCCGCGGTGCGCGAGGTGACTTTCATGTACGCGGCCTTGCGGCCGTCAAGCGCCGGCACGGTCACAGCCGTGATCAGCTCGTTCTTTTCCAGCACGGTTTCATAATAGCCGGCGTAAAGCTCCTCGAGCGGCATCTCGCGGCTCTGCTTCGGGCCGGCGATCGCGACGCGCGCACCGAGTGCGGCCAGAACCGGCGGCAGGTCCATGTGCGGATCGCCATGCGCCAGCGCGCCGCCGACCCGGGCCACGTTGCGCACCCGCACGTTCGACAGCGTGCGCATGGCGCGCTTGAGCACCGGCAGCCGCGCCGCCACGTTGGCGTCCTTTTCGACTTGCCGCAGCGTCGCCATGGCGCCGATGCGCAACGCGCCGTTAGCAGCGAGCGTGATGCGGGAGTGCTCCGGCTCAATGCCGTGCAGGCAGACCAGACGCATCGGCTGGAACACGCCGGATTTCATCATCAGCATCAGCGCCGTGCCGCCCGCCACCGGGCGGATGGTCGGCTCCTGCGGATCGAGCAAGGACACGGCCTCCTGCAGCGAGGCCGGCTCCACCATTTCGAACGGAGTCACGAGACGCTTCTCCCTATCCTCATCATGCCGCGGATTGCGCGTGTGCGGCGCTCAATACGTGATCGGCAATTTGAGCACGCGTGCCGACCCGCGGGCAAACTCTTGCCCGCATTGCACGGGCTGCGCCGGAGCGAGGGTTAAATCATACTCGGGATCGCCACGTCGAGGCTGGCGCCGCGACGGCATGCCGCTCCAGGCGACACGGCCGAACTACACGTTGCGCACACGCGGGCTCATCAACCAGGCACCGGCGAGGACAAGAAGCGACAGCACGGCCGGGGCAATGGCGAGCCAAAGGCTGACGGCCGCAACCGCAGCGGTCGCGGCCCATCCGATCGACGAGAACGCCTCCGCAAACGTGGCAAGCCGCGACGACACTTGGCGACGGCGAAACTGGCTGCGCCGGGCCTGACTGCGGAACCAAAACTGCACGGCGGTCGCCGCCGCAGCCGCAATCGCAATGCCCCCGCCGGCTATCAGCGCG
>JASHXZ010000066.1 GCA_030043285.1 Xanthobacteraceae bacterium
GTTCGTCGGCCGCTCCGGAAAGCTGCTCGACCGCATGATGCAGGCGATCGGGCTCGACCGCGAGCGCGTCTATATCGCCAACGTGGTGCCGTGGCGCCCGCCCGGCAACCGCACGCCGACGCCGCAGGAAACCGCGATCTGCCTGCCGTTCATCCACCGCCAGATCGAGCTTGCCGACCCCGACATCCTGGTGTGCCTCGGCCAGCCCTCGACGCAGACGCTGCTCGGCACCCGGGAAGGCATTACCCGCACGCGCGGCCGCTGGTTCAAATACGACACCGGCACGCGCGAAATCCGCGCCCTCGCCACGCTGCATCCGGCTTATTTGCTGCGCCAACCGCTGCAGAAGCGACTCGCCTGGCGCGATTTTCTCGCGATCAAGAAAGCGCTGGCGAGCTGACAGATATTCGGAGCTGCCAGCAGTTACTTGAAATTCATGTAGGCCGGCGTGCCACCGGCCAAAAAATCCTCGCGCGGCGGCGAGAACACGTCGATCACTTCAGTGTCCTCGGGGAAGAATGCCTCGTGTTCGATGCCGGGCGGAATGACCACCACGTCGCCCGGCCCGCAGGTGCGTCGCTCATCGCCAAGCCGAAACTCCATCTTGCCCTTGAGCATCCAGGCGATCTGCTCGTTGGCATGCTTGTGCGCGGCGGCATGCGCACCGGCTTTCATGCTCCACCACACGATCATCTGCCGCTCGCCGGACGCGATCTTGCGGCTGATCTTGTCGGTGACGCGTTCTTCCGGGAGCGCATCGAGGCAAGCGAAGCCCGACATTTTGGGCATGATATCTCCTCTCACGCACGTTTTTGGACTTAGCGCTTTCTGCGACCCGCCTCACCCGATCGCGAATTTGATCGCAAAGATCACCGCCAGCACCAGCACGGCGGGCTTGGCGTCGGCGAACTTGCCGGCGACGATCTTGGCCAGTGCGTAGGTGATGAAGCCGAGTCCGATGCCGGTGGCGATCGAATAGGTGAGCGGCATCGTCACCGCGGCGACCACCGCGGGCGCCGCTTCGGTAATGTCGTCCCAGTCGATCTCGGCCAGCCCACGCGCCATGACGCAGGCGACGTAAAGCAGCGCCGACGACGACGCGTAGGCCGGCACCATGCCGGCGAGCGGCGCGAAGAACAGCGCCAGGAGGAAGAAGATGGCGACGAACAACGCCGTCAGCCCGGTACGGCCGCCTGCGGACACACCGGCCGCGCTCTCGATGTAGCTCGTCGTCGTCGAGGTGCCGATCAGCGAGCCGAACATGGCGGCAAAGCTGTCGGCGAGCAGCGCCTGCTTCATGCGCGGCAGATTGCCTTGCGCGTCGGTCAGCCCGGCGCGATGAGTGACGCCGATCAAGGTGCCGGCGTTGTCGAACACATCGACGAACAGAAAGCTGAGGATGACGATGAGAAACGAGCCTTCGGCGATGCGCGAGAAATCAAGCTGCAGAAAGGTCGGCGCCAGCGACGGCGGCGCCGCCACGACGCCGCTGAACTTGGCGAGCCCGAGCGGAATGCCGATCACGGTCACCACCAGAATGCCGATCAGCGTGCCGCCGACGATGCGCCGGTAATTGAGCGCGGTGATCAGAACGAGGCCGAGCAGGCAGAGGATCGCCACCGGATTGCGCAGATCGCCGAGCGTGACCAGCGTCGCCGGGCTCGCCACCACGATCTTGGCCTCCTCGAGCGCGATGATGCCGAGGAACAGGCCGACGCCGGCGGAGATCGCGAGCTTCAGGTTCCGCGGGATCGAATTGATGATGTATTCGCGGATGCGGAAGATGGAGATCAGAAAGAAGATGACGCCGGAGCAGAACACCGCGGCGAGCGCCTGCTGCCAAGTGTATTTCATGGTCAGCACGACGGTGAACGCGAAGAACGCGTTCAATCCCATGCCGGGCGCGAGCGCGATCGGATAATTGGCGTAGAGCGCCATCACGGCGGTCGAAACCGCGGCAGCGATGCAGGTGGCGACGAACACGGCGCCCTTGTCCATGCCGGCATTGCCGAGGATCTGCGGATTGACGAACACGATGTACACCATCGTGAGGAACGTGGTCAGGCCGGCGACGAATTCGGTGCGCAGATTGCTGCCTGATTTGCTCAGGCCGAACACGCGCTCAAGCACGCGCGGCGCGCTCGTTTTGTCGTTCGCAACGGTTTGGCTCATGACGCCCCCTCCTCTTGCCCAGCAGCGCGATCATACGACGTTTTTTGGCCAACCCGGCAGATTTCATTGGTCGCTTTCTTGTTTCTTGTGGATCGGAGATAGCCGTCGATCGCAACGGCTGCCCGCTTTCGAAACTTTTGCCGGCTGTCGGGATCGACGGCGCAGCGCGACCAGCGGTACTTGTGGGGCTCAGCGCGACGGCGCCGCGGTCGTCGCAGCGGCCGCATTCGCCGGCCGGATCACACCCCAGCCGAGCCGCAATAGCGGCAGCCGGCCCTGCACGCGGCGCTCGAAGGCGCGCGGCACTTCGGGAATAAGATCGGGAAAGCGCGCCTTGATGTCGGCGGGAGGCGTCGGCGTCGTGTCGGCCGTCAGCCAGACCACGACGGCGCCCTTGGCGTGGAGATCGGCGGCTGTGACCGAAGGCGAGCGCGCCGGATCGTCGTCGAAATAAACGCTCGGGCGGCTTGGCGCGCCGAGCGCCACCACGGTCGCGGGCCCGATCTCGCCGGTGACCAGCGCCAGCGGCCGGCCGGTCCTGTTCTGAAAGCTCTCGGCGAAGAATCGCCCCATTGCGGCAGCCGGATCGGCGACAGTGAGATCGGTGCCGAGCGTCCACGGCAGCAGCACGATCGCCGCCGGCACCATGACCGCCGGCACCAGCAACAACCCGGCCCAGGCGAAGCCGAGAACCCGCTGATGATAAAGCGCGATGCTTGCGCCGGCGAGAAGGACCACGGCGAGCGGCGAGAGCACGACGAGCGGCGCAATACCGCCGATCGGCGCGCGGCGCGCCAGCACGACGGCGACGATGGTCGACAGCAAAGCCGGAACGAAGGCGAGCGTGCCGACATACGTTTTGGCGAACTCGCCAACCGCCGGCCGGGTCAACTCCGGCAATGGTACGATGCTGCCGCGCGGAAAGCCGCGCGCCAGCAGCACCAGAATGACAAGGCCGGCGTGCGCCAGCGCCAGCAGCGCCAACAGCCGCAGCCACGCGGTGGTATTTGGGCCGGCGGTGCCCGCCTCACGCAGCCGCGCGATTGCCGGCGTCAAACCGTCCGCCGCGCCTTCGAGCCAGAGCAGGTGCAGGAACAGAAAACCGACCAGCACTGCGGCGACGATCCACGGTTCGATCCGCTCCAGCGCCGCGCGGCCGCGCGCCGTCATGATCGTGAACACGGCGAGCGTGCCTAGCAAGATCAGCGCCGCTTCGCTGGCGACCAGAACGAGCGCCGCGGCGATGCCGAGCACATACCAAGCCCGCCGCTGCCCTTCGGCTACGGCGCGCCAATAGCTGAGCAGCACGACGGCCCACAGCGCCATGGTCAAGATCGCCGGTCCGAAATCCGGGCTCGGCGCGGTGAATGGCGAAATCCCGACCATGAGCAGCACAACGAGCGCCGCCTGCGATGGGCCGGTGATGGCGCTGCCGAGCCTGAACACGCAGCAATAAGTGGTGACGACGCAGATTTGCGACAGCGCGTAGACGCCGAACAGGCCGGCCAGGCGAAACGCGATCTCGGCGAGCCAGAACGCCAGCGGCGGACCGACGTCGCTGTCGAACTGGAATTCGTGGCCGATCGCCAGCACCTGGGCGAGATCGCCGGGCGGCGCCGCATAGAACACCATCGGCACCACGAGCCAAACGGCCGCCTGCACCAGCGTCGCCAGCCAGAACACCAGCACCGGCCGCGAGCGGATCGCTTCGAAGTAAAGCGGGACGTAGAACATCAGGCTCCCTGAGTGCGGCAGCGCTGCACCCCACTCGGCTCGCATCTACGATGCGAGCCGGCGCTCCCCTGCAGGGGAGCGTGGAGGTGATAATCGGGAGCGATTAGAGCGGCAATACGTCGATCACCGCCTCGTCGGTGTCTCCGTCCAACAGCCCGAGCGCGCCGGCCACCGGCGAGAACGAGCGGCGATGATGGATGGTCGGCCCGAGCCGGTCGAGCGCGGCGAAATGCTCGGGCACGCTGTAGCCCATGTGGCGCTCGAAGCCGTAACCTGGATGCGCCGCGCCGAGCCGCGCCATCAAGCGGTCGCGCGTCACCTTGGCGACGATCGAGGCGGCGGCAATCGAGGCGACGAGGCCATCGCCGCCGATCACGGCCTGGCAGTCGCAGCCGGCAT
Organism: Xanthobacteraceae bacterium; assembly: GCA_030043285.1. GTDB lineage: Bacteria > Pseudomonadota > Alphaproteobacteria > Rhizobiales > Xanthobacteraceae > BOG-931. The sequence goes on from JASHXZ010000066.1 coordinate 4,306, forward strand.
CGATGCGATCGCGGCCGTCGACGAAAACCAGCCGCGGCCTCATCGGCAGCGCCGCGACCGCGCGCGCCAGCGCCCACAGCGAGGCGCGCAAGATGTTGTCGCGGTCGATCCGCGACGGCGGCGCCATGGCGACGGCGACCTGGGCGCGCGCGCAAATACGCTCGTAGAGCACTTCGCGCCGCTGCGGCGTCAGCCGCTTCGAATCGTCGAGGCCGCGCGGCACGTCGTCGGGATTGAGAATG
>JASHXZ010000067.1 GCA_030043285.1 Xanthobacteraceae bacterium
TCGTCGCTCAGTTCGGCGCCGTCGACCGCCACCCTGCCCTGCTGCCAGTCTTCCAGCCGGTTGACACACCGCAACAGCGTCGACTTGCCGCCGCCGGATGGGCCGCAAATGACGATGCGTTCGCCGCGCGCCACAGTGAGATTGATGTCGCGCAGCACATGAAACTCGCCGTACCATTTTTGCAGAGCGACGATTTCCACCGCGGTTTGCGCGGGCGATTTCTTTGACGAAAGCTCGTCCGGGTTTTGCGTTGCCATTTCTCGAAAGCCTCAGCGTCTGTCGCTGCGCGACAATCGCGCTTCGACGCTGCGGGCGTAACGCGACATGCCGTAGCAGCAGACGAAGTAGAACAATGCGGCAAAGGCGTAGCCGGTGGTGGCGGTCACCGGCGTCGCCCATTTCGGATCGCCGCGCGCCGCCTCGATGGTACGCAGGAAATCGAAAATGCCGACGACGAAGACCAGCGTCGTGTCCTTGAACAGGCCGATGAAGGTATTGACGATGTTCGGCAACGTCGCGCGCAGCGCCTGCGGCAGGATGACAAGCCCCATCATGCGCCAATAGGTCAGGGCCAGCGCACGGGCTGCCTCGTATTGGCCGCGCGGCACGGCGGCAAGGCCGCCGCGTACCACTTCGGCCATGTAGGCGGACGCGAACAAGGCGACGCCGATCAGCGCGCGCAGCAGTTTGTCAGGCTCGAGCTGCTGCGGCACGAACAGCGGCAGCATCACGCTTGCCATGAACAACACGGTGATCAGCGGCACGCCGCGGACAAATTCGATAAACCCGATGGCGAACCAGCGCACGGCGGGAAGCTCGGAGCGCCGGCCGAGCGCGAGCAGAATGCCGATCGGCAACGAGGCGACGATGCCGACGGTCGCCACCACGATGGTCACCAGCACGCCGCCCCACAGATTGGTCGCGACCGTGGGCAGCCCGATCGCCGGAAAGCCGTAAAGCAGGACAAACGAAAGCACCGGCAGGACAGCAAAGAAATACAGGGCGCCGACGTCGCGGCGCGGCGCCGACAACCAGCCCAGCCAGCCGATGCCGAACGCCAAAGCGGCAAAGAACAGATCGACGCGCCAGCGCGCAGCAATTGGATAGAAGCCGTAGATGAAATACGAGAGCCACACCCGCACGAAGGCCCAGCAGGCGCCTGGCTCCGGGCGCGCGGCCGAAGCGAGGCAAACCTCGCGATTGGGTCCCGACCACACGGCATCGATGACAAGAAAGCGCAACAGCGGCGGCGCGACCCAAAGGATCAGCGCCGCGCAAGCGAGCGTGAGGATCGTATTGCCCGCCGACGAGAACAGACTGGCGCGCAGCCAGCCGACAAAGCCAGTGCTGGCGACGGGCGGCGGCAGCTTCTCGGCCGGCGCCGTGCGTACATAGAGAACCGGCGTATCAGCCATCGCAGCCATGATCAGCGCTCCGCAACCGCGGTCATCCGCCCGTACAGGTTCATCAAAAGCGACGTGACGAGGCTGATCGTCAGATACACCGCCATAGTGATGGCGATCACTTCGACAGCCTGGCCGGTAATGTTGAGCACCGAGCCGGCGAAGATCTGCACCAGATCCGGATAACCAATGGCAACCGCGAGTGAGGAGTTTTTGATGAGATTGAGATATTGGCTGGTCAGCGGCGGCACGATCACCCGCATCGCCTGCGGCACCACGATCAGCCGCAGCGTCGTGCCGGAGCGCAGACCAAGCGCCTGCGCCGCCTCGCTCTGGCCCGGCGGCACCGCCAGAATGCCGGCGCGCACCACCTCGGCAATGAATGCCGCGGTATAGACCGACAGCGCCACGACGAGCGCCGCGAATTCGGGAAGGATTTCCAGGCCGCCGATGACGTTGAATCGGCTCATCTGCGGCAATTCGAAAGCAACCGGAAACCCAGCGAGCGCAAAAGTGGCAAGCGGCAGGCCGACGATCAAGGCCGCCATCCACCAGCCGACCGCGGTCGGTGCGCCGGTACGCTCACGTCGGCGACGCGCCCAAACGTGCAGCACGATCGCCGCGACGATGCCAACCAACAATGCCGCACCGACCGCCGCAATGCCGGACGCGAACACCGGGCGCGGTAGAAACAGGCCTCGATTGTTGAGAAAACCGCCGATCGGAAGTGCGATGCTGTCGTGCAATTCAGGCAGGGATTTCAGGACCGCGTTGTACCAGAACAGAAGCTGCAGAAGCAGCGGGATATTGCGGACCAGTTCGACGTAACCGCCGGCAAGTCGCGCCACCAGCCAATTGCGCGATAGCCGGGCAATGCCGATGGTGAAGCCCAACAGTGTCGCCAGGACGACACCGAGAGCGGATGCAAGCAACGTGTTGAGCAGGCCGACCCAGAACGCGCGACCAAAGGTCGATGTGCTCGCCGAATACGGAATAAGCGTCTGGCTGATGTCGAAGCCGGCCGAATTGTTCCAGAAGTGGAAGCCGGACGCGATATGGGCACGTTCCAGGTTATCCGCGGCGTTGACGAACGCGCCATAGATGAGGCCGCCGATCACGGCGACCAAAAGCAACTGCAGCCCGATGCGCCAGGCTTGGCGGCTGTGCCGCACCGAGTTGATCGCGCTGTTCATAGCACCAAGCGCGCGCTGACAGCCGCCGGGAGCCAGGCGCGCACGGGCTTTGCGCTCAACGCACCGGCAGGCCGTATTGCAGACCGCCCTTGGTCCACAGCGCGTTGAGCCCGCGGGCGATCTTCAGCGGCGAGCCCTCTCCCACATTGCGGTCAAAACTCTCGCCGTAATTGCCGATGTGCTTGATGATGCGATAGGCCCAATCGTTGGTCAGGCCGAGCGACTGGCCGAACTGGCCCTCGGCGCCGAGCAGGCGGCGGATTTCGGGGTTGGCCGATTTCAGCTGCTCATCGACGTTGCTTTTGGTGACGCCGAACTCCTCCGCATCGAGCATTGCCTCATGGACCCAGCGCACCAGATCTTCCCAGCTGTCGTCGCCCTGGCGCACGGAGGGGCTGAGTGGCTCCTTCGAGATGATTTCCGGCAGCACGATATTGTCGTCCGGATTGGTCAGCCGCAGCCGCTCGCCATGGAGGCCGGAGGAGTCGGTGGTGTAGGAATCGCAGCGCCCGGAATCGTAGGCTTTGACTGCTTCGTCGGCGGTGGCGAAGGTCACTGTCTTGAGCGTCATATGGTGAGAGCGGAAATAGTCGGCGAGATTGAGCTCCGTGGTGGTGCCCTGCTGGACGCAGACCGAGGCGCCGTTGAGCTCGAGCGCCGAGCTGACCTTCAGCGACTTGTGCACGATGAAGCCCTGGCCGTCGAAGAAAGTCACCGCGGCGAAGTCGACGCCAAGCGTGGTGTCGCGCGACATGGTCCATGTGGTGTTGCGGGCAAGCACATCGATCTCGCCCGACTGCAGCGCGGTGAAGCGGTTGGCCGCCGTCAGCGGGACGAATTTGACCTTGGTCGGGTCGTTGAAGATCGCCGCAGCGATGGCGCGGCAGAAATCGACGTCGAAACCCGTCCAGTTGCCTTGCGGATCCGGCAGGCCGAAGCCGGCGAGCGTGCCGTTGGCGCCGCAGATCAGTTGGCCGCGCTGCTTGACCGTCTGCAGCGTTTGCGCCCGTGCCGCCTGCGCGGAAAACGCAAGCAGAAGGGCAAGCGAGAGTGCCGTCGCTATACGTTTCATGACCCGACCTTTCAGGGAGAAGCTGCATACCATCTGAGAACGGCGGCACCGCAAGGTCAAGGGGTTGACGGCGGCATTCGATCTCGAGGTAATGCAATCTGCGCGGCGCAAGCGCCGCGTCCCAGACAGATGAGCAGCCGGCATGAACGATAGCAACGAGAAAAAACCCGGACCGCGGCGCCGGCCGGACACGAGCCTGGTCACGGCAGGGCGCGAGCCTCGATCCTACCACGGCTTCGTCAATCCGCCGGTCTATCACGCCTCGACGGTGCTCTATCCCAGCGCCGAGGACTTTCTCGCGCACCGCGCCCGCTACCAGTACGGAAGGCGCGGCACGCCAACCACGGAAGCGCTGGAGAACGCACTCGCCGAGCTGGAGGG
>JASHXZ010000068.1 GCA_030043285.1 Xanthobacteraceae bacterium
CGGTGGCCGAGCATCCAGGTCGGGCTCCAGCCATGCCAGTCGCGATCGTCGATCAGCACCCGGGCGCCCTCGGCCAAGCGCCGCGGCACCGCGAGAATGAGCGCCATGGTCATGTCCGCGGTGTCCTCGGTGAGCACGCCCGGCGTGTTGGTCACCGTGATGCCGCGCTGCACCGCGCTGGCGACGTCGATATTGTCGACGCCGTTGCCGAAATTGGCGATCAGCCGCAAGCGCTCGCCCGATTGGCTGAGCACCGAACGGTCGATCTGGTCGGTCACGGTCGGCACCAGAACGTCCGCGACCTTGGCGGCCTCGACCAGCTGCGCCTGGGTCATCGGCGCATCCTCGGAATTAAGCCGCGCGTCGAACAATTCGCGCATGCGCATTTCGACGCTGTCCGGCAAGCGGCGCGTCACCACGACCAGCGGCTTCTTGCCTTGTGGCATTCAAGCCTCTCGCTTGCCTCTTGCGGCAGGCCCGCAACGATCCGCTGGCCTGCAACGCAGCCGCGGAGCCCGCTCACCGATCGTCCGCGCATCGGGACGTATCGGCAGAGAACGTTTGCCGCATCTGCCGTTCAGGTCTCCTTAACCCCGCTCGCCGAAACTTTCAGCGGCGAGGTGGTCCATCGCCCGCCGTTCTACCAGATGGGCCGCGCTCCCACCAAGCGCGCCGGGGCACGTTCCGCCTGCCGCGCGCCGAACGAGCTTTGGGGATGTCGCGGCGTCCGCGCGGCATGGGAGGCCGATGATCGCCTGGTTCCGAGCCCTGTTGGCGGCGCTATTGACGTTTGGTTCCGCGGTCGGCCCGACCCGGGCCGGCAACGACACGGCGCCGAGCGGGCTGCCGGTGCCGCGCTTCGTCAGCATCAAGGCCGACCGCGTCAACGTGCGCGGCGGCCCCGACAAGGACCACGACGTCTCATTCATCTACACCCGCGTCGGTTGGCCGGTGGAGATCACCGCCGAGTTCGAGAACTGGCGGCGCATTCGCGACTCCGACGGTTCCGAGGGCTGGGTCTATCACTCGCTGCTCTCCGGCAAACGCATGGCGGCCGTGCAACTGAAGGTGAAGACCGCCATCGCGTCGCTGCACGCCGAGCCCGATCCCTCAAGTCCGGTGACGGCCCGCTTGGAGGTCGGCGTGCTCGGCACGGTGAAAGCCTGCACCGGTACCTGGTGCCACATCGCGGGCGACAAGTTCGACGGCTGGGTCGAGCAGGACGACCTGTGGGGCGTCTATCCGAACGAGAAGGTCGAGTGAGCGGCGCCGCTAAGCGGTGGTTGCGCGCGAACCAAGTTGCCCTTTTAAGTTAAAGCCTCTCTCTTTAAGCTGCCTGCACGATCACCCGCAGGCGGCATTCTTGGCCAAAATCTTCATCAGCTACTCCTCGCGACATCGCGATCTGACGCAAGAGCTTGCCGGCAAGCTTGAGGCACATTTCGGTCGCGACACGGTGTGGTGGGATCAGGCCGGACTGCGCGCCGGGGACAAGTTCAGTCCGGAAATCACCCGCGCCCTCGATGACGCTGTGGCGGTCGTTGTGGTGTGGACGGCAGGCGCCGTCGCTTCCGACTGGGTCTATGCTGAAGCGGTGCGTGCTGCCGAGCAGAGCAAGATCGTCACGGTCCAGGCACACGATCTTGACCGGAAGACTATACCGCTTCCTTTCAACGTCTATCACACGCCTTTCTTGACTGACACGGCGGCGATGATCGCCGCCATCGAGAGGTTAATTTCTGGCGACAAGTCGCCACTGCCTCGATCCGTGCCCGGCAGCGGCTTTCGCGCCTTTCTTCTCGATCCAAAGCAAGAAAAACTACCGCTGTGGGCGATTGGCAAAGCAGGGCCAGCCTCGCTCCTTCTGGCGAAGTACCGCCTCGTCCCGTACGAAGATTTCCACGGGCTGCGCGATGAATTTGTTCGCTGGGCGATTCAAGAACCCGCCGACGGCACCGGCGCGCCGGTCCTCGGCCGGCTCGTGCACGCGCCGGCCGGGCTCGGCAAGACGCGCGCTCTGATCGAAATCGCCGACGAATTGACGAAACAACATGGCTGGCTTGCCGGCTTCGTGCCACGCGACGTTCGCACCGACCGAGAATCGTTGGAGGCGCTGGGAGGCCTTATTCTCGGTGGCCGCGAAGCAGCGGGTTTGATGTTAATCGTCGATTACGCCGAGAGTCGGCAGGACGATGTCGTGTGGCTTGCCGACCAACTAGTCAGACGTGCCGAAGGGGTCGCCAAACCTGCGCGGCTTGTGCTCATTTCGCGCGGTTCCGGCGTCTGGTGGCGGGAATTATTGCTTAAGACGCAGAGCTTGCAGTTTCTCTGCGGTGTTGGCGGCGACGCCTATGACGAGGTCGAGATTCCAGAGGAGATCAAAACCAATGATCGCCGGCTTTTGTTCGATGCGGCGATCGCAGCATTTCTGCCGTACCGCCGAGCGATGGGGTTGGCTGCGGCCACGTTGCAGCCGCCATCCGCTGATCTCGTTCGCACGCTCGAAACCGAAACCGACTACGACCGCCCGCTCGCGGTGCAGATTGCCGCGCTGCTGCACGTTGCCGGCGTCGATACGGCCGAAGACCGCCGCGGCATGGCCGGCCTGATCGACAGGATTTTGGGGCTCGAATACGAGCACTGGGACAAAACCCTGCGCATTGCCGGCAAGCCGAATTGGCAGGCAGCCATAAGAAATGGCGTCGCCCAGGCGACGCTTGTCGCGCATGTCGACAACGCGCAGGCGGCGGAAACTCTGCTCGCCGGCGATCCGATCTACCACAGCACCAGAGACATCGACATCCCGCGTGTGTGTCACGACTTGTCGTTATTGTTCCCCGGCGAGAGCGACGGGCTTGCCGGACTTGAGCCCGACCTCATCGGCGAACAGCACGTGGCGAGCGTGGCAACGGACACGCTCATCGATGCCTGCCTCGATTGGGCCGGCGAGGACCGCGAGCAGCGCCAGCACATTCTCACCGTCCTCAACCGTGCAACGCGGCCGGAGCACGGAGCAAATGCAAGCCGCTGCGTCGCGCAGCTCGAGCGGCTGGCGCGCACCAAGGCCGCGGCGCTGGGCGGCGATCTTGTGAAGGTGGCGCTCGAGACTCCAGGGCAACTGCTCAACCTCTGCCCCGCGTTGGAGTCTCAGACCGAAACGCTCGATGAGTCCGCACTGGCCTCGATCGACGCGGAGCTGCCATTGCAATCGCTGGCTTTGATGTCGCTGTCGCTCTCGGTCGCGCAACGGCGAGCGGACGTGGCTCGGCAGCTGGACGCCGGAGCCTCAGAGGCTGCGGATGTGACACCAGACCTGCGAGAGCAAATCCTGAGCCACCTCGCCGCACGCATCGGCACGCTCGGCACTCGCCTCTCCAACCTCGGGCGCCGCGAGGAGGCGCTGGCCGCAACCCAAGAGGCCGTCGACATCCGAAGGCGCCTTGCGCAAACGCGACCCGACGCCTTCCTTCAAGACCTCGCCAGCAGCCTGAATAACTGCGGCGCTATGTTCTCCGACCTCGGGCGCCGCGAGGAGGCGCTGGCCGCAACCCAAGAGGCCGTCGACATCCGAAGGCGCCTTGCGCAAACGCGACCCGACGCCTTCCTTCCCGATCTCGCTACAAGCATCAGCGTGATGTCTGACGCGCTCGCTGCTCTCGACCGACATGAGGGCGCGGCACAGGCGGCGATTCGGGCGCTCGAAATTCTGGTGCCATTCGTGGAACGCTATCCGCAGACCTACGAGCGTCTAGCCCGAACCATCGCGACCGACGTCAGCCGATACTGCAAAGCCGCCGGGCTGACGCCAGACCCCGCACTGCTCGCTCGGGTAGAGAAGGCACTTGGAAATAATGAAGTGGATGAGAACGATCCCGCGATCGCGGCGCTCAAGGCCAAAATCTACTCCATACTGGAGGCAGCAAAGAAATCGAGAACGCTCGATGAAGCCGCGCTTGCTGAGCTACTTAAGGAAGTAGCCGATCAGGTGCGGACGTTCTGGGCCAACAGAAGCAGTTAGGTCACCGTAAACTGGCGGAACGGTGCGCTGCTTCCAGTGTCCGCATGTTGCCGGCGAAGGCTCACAAAGCCGCCGAGAAATTAGCCCTGCTTCCGCCGCAGCCGGACGACCACGTCGATGCGGGCGATCTCGTAGCCCTCGGGCGGGGCCGGGGCCTTGCCGAGCAGCACGTCGGCGGCCGGGATGTCCAACAGGTCGTTCTTGTCTTCGATGAAAAAGTGATGGTGCTGCGAATTGTTGGTGTCGAAGTAGGACTTCGAGCCGTCGACCGAGACTTGGCGCAACAGGCCGACCTCGGTGAACTGGTGCAGGGTGTTGTACACCGTGGCGAGCGAAACCGGCACCTTGGCGCGGCTCGCCTCCTCGTAGAGCATTTCGGCGGTGACGTGGCGGTCGCCCTTGGCGAACAGCAGCCAGCCGAGCGCCATGCGCTGCCGGGTCGGCCGCAGCCGCACCTCGCGCAACTTGGCCTTGACGTCGTGCCACGGGCAACCCGTGAGCTCACCGCGCGGCTGCGGCGCGCGCGGCTGCACGTTGGGACGGAAGCTGACCGGACGCGGCTCTGACATGCTCCACCACATGGCCCGTTGCGGCGGGCTCTGCAAGATCGTTGCAACTGAAATCATTATACGCAAGCCTGTGCCGGCTGCAACCTTGCCGGGCCGCAGGGCCGGGCCGCGGGGCCCGGCCCTGCGGCCCGGCGCCGCCGGCGGGCGATCGGATGCGCTTTGCCGGCTAGTCCCCATATGTTAGTTGATGAGGCCGCGTGGGCCGGGGGGCGGAGACGATACGGATGCCGGAGCGCCGTTCCAATTACGAATACGAGGACCTGCTGGCCTGCGGGCGCGGTGAACTGTTCGCCGAGGGCCCGCAATTGCCGTTGCCGCCGATGCTGATGTTCGACCGCATCGCCGAAATCGCCGAGGTCGGCGGCCAGTACGGCAAGGGCTTGGTGCGCGCCGTGCTCGACCTCAAGCCGGACCTCTGGTTTTTCCCGTGCCATTTCAAGGGCGATCCGGTGATGCCGGGCTGCCTGGGGCTCGATGCGCTGTGGCAATTGCTCGGCTTTTTCCTCGGCTGGGCCGGCGGCGCCGGCAAGGGCCGCGCGCTCGGCATGGGCGAGATCAAATTTTCGGGGCAGGTTCTGCCGACGATGAAGAACATCGTCTATGGCATCGACATCAAGCGCGTAATGCGCTCGAAGCTGGTGCTCGGTATTGCCGACGGCTGGCTTTCGGCCGACGGTTCGGTGATCTACCGGGCGCTGGATCTCAAGGTGGGGCTGTTTCAAGAGGCAGCGCCGCAGGCAAGCGGCGCCTGACACTCCAATCCCTTGACTTTGCATAACGTGAGTACGAACCCGCAGGGCGTTTGGCGGAACAAGCGGACGAGGCAACAATGAGGCGCGTTGCGGTCACCGGGATGGGCATCGTCTCATCCATCGGCAACAACACGCAGGAGGTGCTGGCTTCGCTGCGTGAAGCCAAATCCGGCATCGTGCGCGCCGATAAATACGCCGAGCTCGGCTTCCGCTGCCAGGTGCATGGCGCGCCGACGCTCGACCCGGCCGAAGCGGTCGATCGCCGCGCCCTGCGGTTTCTCGGCGGCGGCGCTGCCTGGAACCACGTCGCCATGGAGCAGGCGATCCGCGATTGCGGCCTCGAGCCCGGCGACGTTTCCAACGAGCGCACCGGCATCGTCATGGGCTCGGGCGGGCCGTCGACCCGCACTATCGTCGAAAGCGCCGATATCACCCGCAGCAAGGGTCCCAAGCGCGTTGGCCCCTTCGCCGTGCCGAAGGCGATGTCGTCCAGCCCCTCGGCGACGCTGGCGACCTGGTTCAAGATCAAGGGCGTGAACTATTCGATCTCTTCGGCCTGTGCGACGTCAAATCATTGCATCGGCAACGCGTTCGAGATCGTCGCCATGGGCAAACAGGACGTCGTGTTCGCCGGCGGCTGCGAGGAACTGGACTGGACGCTCTCGGTGCTGTTCGACGCCATGGGCGCCATGTCGTCGAACTTCAACGACAAGCCGCAGAAAGCGTCGCGCGCCTATGATGCAGACCGCGACGGTTTCGTCATTGCCGGCGGCGCCGGCGTGCTGGTGCTGGAAGAGCTTGCGCACGCCAAGGCCCGCAGCGCCAAGATCTACGCCGAAATTGCCGGCTACGGCGCCACATCGGACGGCGCCGACATGGTGCAGCCTTCCGGCGAAGGCGCGGTGCGCTGCATGCGCATGGCGCTCGCCGACGTCAAGCCGCCGATCGATTACATCAACCCGCATGCGACTTCGACGCCAATCGGCGATCTGAAAGAGATCGAGGCGATCCGCCAGGTATTCGGCACCAAGTGTCCGCCGATCTCGGCGACCAAATCGCTGACCGGCCATTCGCTGGGCGCCGCCGGCGCGCAGGAGGCGATCTATTCGCTGTTGATGATGAATTCCGGCTTCATCTGCGAAAGCGCCAATATCGACAATCTCGATCCCGCCTTCGCCGACATGCCGATCGTGCGCGCGCGGCAGGACAACATGAAGCTCGGCTGCGTGCTGTCGAACTCGTTCGGCTTCGGCGGCACCAACGCCTGCGTCGTGTTCAAGCACGTCGATGCGTAATACGATTGCCCTCATCCTGAGGTGCGAGCGAAGCGAGCCTCGAAGGATGTAGGCCGAGGCGCTGAGGCCTGCATCCTTCGAGGCCCGCGCTGCGCGCGGGCACCTCAGGATGAGGACCGTTATTAGGTGTGGCTGGTAGAAATAGGACAAGCGGATGCAGGGGCTGATGCACGGCAAGCGCGGGCTGATCATGGGGGTCGCCAACGATCATTCGATCGCCTGGGGGATTGCGCGAACCCTGGCCGTGCACGGCGCGCAGCTCGCCTTCACCTATCAGGGCGACGCGCTCGGCAAGCGGGTCAAGCCGCTCGCCGCCTCGGTCGGGGCCGATCTGGTGCTGCCGTGCGACGTCGAGGACATTGCCTCGGTGGACGCGGTGTTCGCCGAGCTGTCCCGCACCTGGGGCACCCTCGACTTTTTGGTCCACGCCATTGCGTTTTCCGACAAGACGCAGCTCGCCGGCCGCTATGCCGACACCACGCGCGAAAATTTTGTGCGCAGCATGGTGATCTCCTGCTTCGCGTTCACCGAGGCGGCCAAGCGCGCCGCCGCGATGATGACGAATGGCGGCGCCATGATCACGCTGACTTATAATGGCGGCCTGCGCGCGATGCCGAACTACAACACGATGGGCGTCGCCAAGGCTGCGCTGGAAGCTTCGGTGCGTTATCTCGCGGTCGATTTCGGCAAGGATCGCATCCGCGTCAACGCCATCTCGTCAGGACCGATCCGCACGCTGGCGGGCGCCGGCATCGGCGATGCGCGCATGATGTTCGCTTTCCAGCAGCGCCATTCGCCGCTGCAGCGCGGCGTCACGCTCGACGAGCTCGGCGGCGCGGCGGTTTATCTGCTCTCCGACCTGTCGACCGGCGTAACCGGCGAAATCCATTTCGTCGATTCCGGCTACAACGTCATCGCCATGCCGCAGCCGGACGCGCTGCGCGCCGATGCCAAGCAAGCGGAGTCGGGAAATTAGGCCGTGTGCTCATGACATAGTGCGGCACACACACAACAAAAGAGGAGGCCCCGGGGGTGACAGGGCCTCCAAAACGAGCGGGGCGACACGCGTTATGGGTGGTCAAAACGCGGCGATGTCGAACCGCCCGTCGCTAGCTGTGGCCGGCCCAGCCTCTCAATAGCGTGTGTTCACCGTGTTGTTGTTCCAGTTGAACCAATTGAACCGATAGTTCAGGCCGACCGTAACCATCTGAACATCGCGATCGTGGAGCGTGAAGACGTCACCCCCGATCACAGGAACGGCAAGCGGCACAGTCAGAGTCCGATCGTTCAACCCGAGAAAATCGTATTCAAGCCGTACCGACCAGTTGTCGGCAAACGCCCACTCGGCGCCGCCACCGACCAACCAGCCGCTGTCGTTATTACTGTTGGAAGTGGTAAGCGAGGCGCCTGTGGTGACGTTGGTGACCGTAAAACCGCTGTTGCCAATCCAACCGCCCCCGCCCTTGACATAAAACAGAAAACGGTCGGCGGCATAGCCGACCCGCCCGGCCAACGTCGTTACCCATGTATTGTTGGACATGACGCGGAAGGTATCACCGGCGATCACGACCCCGCCGCCGGAATTACTGTTATTCGCAGCCCAGTCGAAGTCAGCCTCAACGCCAAGGACAAAGTTGTTTATTTGATAGTTGGCGCCGATTTGACCGCCGCCGATGAACGTCGCCCCATTACCCTGATTGGTGATATCCAAGCCGAATAGAGTGTCGCTCACCGTGCGGTCGCTCCACCCGGCCCCCACGTTGCCGCCGATGTAGAAGCCGGTCCAGCTAAATGGCGGTGGGGTTGGGGCCGGGGCCGGCGGAGCCTTCACGGGCAGATCAGCGGCTCGAGCCGCCAGTGGCAGCATCAGCGCCATCGAAAAACACAAGCCAGCATGCGCGATCTTTCTCATGGCATCTCCCCCAATGAGTCGCAGCTTGAGGCTACGCCCATTCGCGGCAGATGATTCCTGGCGGAAGATGGAAGACGCGCGAATTTAAGCTGTTGTTGCTGTTTTGCGACGCAATTCTACGTAATATCTGGTAGTCCTCCGATGGTCCTCCTGTTGATAAAGTTTCGTATCTCTGCGTGTCTCTACGTATTTCTACGAATCACTCAAAGCTTGGCCAGATGCGGCATGACCTCGATGGTGAACAGGTCGAGCGAGCGTAGCGCGTCGTAAAGCGGCATGGTGCCGAGGAACAGATAGGTGAGCAGGTAATTGATGCCGAGTTCGGCAACCTGCCGCTCGATCTCGGCGCGCACGGTGGCCGGTGAGCCGGAGATCACGGTGCCGTCGGCGATGCACGCTTCGTAGTTCGCACCGCGCGGCGTGTTGAGCCGCGACGTCAGCGATGATGCGCCGGAGACGCCGTGCTTGTCGCGCAGCCAGTTGATGTGGACGAGATGCCGGTCCATGGCGGGCTTGGCGAAGCGGTGCGCCTCGGCGTCGGTATCGGCGACGAAGATGTGGCGCTGCACGCCGATGACGACGCCGCCGGGGAATTCGGCTTTCGGCTGCGCCGGGCTGCCGCGCTTGGCGTAGGCCGCCTTGAACGCCGCGATGTTGGCTTTGGCGAACGACGTCGGCCCGAGCGTGACATAATGCAAGCCGCGCTCGCCGCCCCAGGTCGAGCCGATCTCGTTCGATGAGGCGTACCAGAACGGCGGGTGCGGCTGCTGCAGCGGCCGCAACGCGATCGGCACGTTCTCGTAGACGAAGTGCTTGCCCTTGTAGGTCAGCGAATCCGTAGTCAGGCCGGCGCTGATGGCTGCGTACGCGTCCATGAAAATGTCGCGCGAATCGTCGTGCTCGACCTTGTGGTATCTGAG
>JASHXZ010000069.1 GCA_030043285.1 Xanthobacteraceae bacterium
CCCTCCGCGAGAACGCGGCCGCTATCAGGGCTATCTTGCCGGCGTGTCGGTCAGCTCCAGCACGTTCGGCCCGGTCGCCGGCGGTTACTTGACCGAGGCGTTCGGCTGGCAGTCGATCTTTTATGTCAACGTGCCGCTCGGACTCATTGCCGCGGCGCTGGTGCTGCGGCTTGCCTCGCGCCCGGCCGATCACCGCCGCACCACGTTCGACATTCCCGGCCTGGTGCTGTTCATCATGTTCGTCAGCCCGGTGATCCTTTCCTTCGAGCAATTGCAGCGCATGCGAACCAGCACGCTGCCGCTGGCGCTCGGCCTGTTGGCGTTCGGCCTCGTGGCGCTCGCCGCGCTGATCTGGCAGGAGCGGCACTCGACCGCTCCGCTCATTCCGCCGCGGCTGTTTCGCGAGCCGTCGATCTGGCGCAGCGACGCCATGGCGGCCTGCCACGGCGCCGCCCTGGTTTCGTTGATCACATTTTTACCGATCTATCTGCGCGCGGTGCGCGGCGCCTCGCCGGCCGAGACCGGACTGATGCTGCTGCCGCTGACGTTCGGCATCGGACTTGGCTCGCTGGTCACCGGCCAGCTGGTGACGCGCACCGGCTGGACCGCGGTGTTCCCATCCTACGGCCTTATTGCGGCGACCGCCGGCCTGTTGATCATGGCGTTTTGGATCCCGCACGTCGGCACTTTGCTGCTGCCGTGGATCTGGTGCGTCATCGCCATCTGCATGGGCACCGTGATGGGCGTGGTGCAGCTCACGGTGCAGGCGGTCGCCGGGCCGCGCCGCCTGGGCACCGGCGCCGCCATGGTGCAATTCTCGCGCTCGGTCGGCGCCGCGTTCGGCACCGCGCTGGTCGCTGCGATCCTGTTTGCCCTCCTCGCCGCCACCGATCGCCAGACTGCAAGCCTGTTCGGCACCATCATCGAACTCGGTCCCGACGCCATCGCGAATCTGGCGCCGGCGCGTCAGGCTGTGGTGCAAGCCGAAATCGCCGACGCGTTCCGCACCGCCTTCATCACCATCGCCAGCTTTACCGCGGCCGGCGCCGCATTGGCGTGGTCAGTGCCGCTGCGGCGGATCTAATCGTTCCCCGGATGCGCTGCCGCGCCATAAGCGCGTCTGCCCGCGTCTGCGATGCACTCTGGCGGCGCACCGCTGATCCGAGATCTCGACGAACATGGAGCTGTAACGATCCCGGGTCTGCGCCCGGCAAACGGCCATTCAACGCGCCATCGCCTCGACCAGAATGACGATGCAACGGCGCCGCCTCGCGTCGTGGATGCGCATGAACGCTTCCGTCAAGGCCAGTCCGTCGGCGCTGGCGAGGAAATCCGATATGTACGCTGGCAGCGGCGCCTGCTTTTTCCCAGGCATGGGGCGCTCTTCGAAAAAGAAGTTGATCGGCACGCCGAGAATTTCGGCGAGCCGCCGTAATCGGCCGGCGCCGATTCGGTTAAAGCCTTTCTCGTATTTCTGCACCTGCTGAAACGAAACGCCCAGCTCTTGGGCGAGCTGTTGTTGAGACATTTCGAGCAGCAATCGCCGCATTCGCACGCGGACGCCGACTTGCCGGTCGACGGCGTCGGGAGTTTTCTTCGCCATGGTCAGTCGTCATTGCAACGAAGCATTCCAGAGCCGGTTTTCACGACTCGTGGATTGCTTCGTCGCCCCCCACTACAGAGGCTTTTCGAAAGAACGATGTTGAAGCCTCACAAGTTTTTGTTTGTAGAATTCACGCATCCTAATCTAAGATGGTACAAATGCGCTGTCATTATAAGTAGGCAATTAGTTCGTTCGACAAAAATCCAACGAATGAGCGCCACCGACGCCAGGCTGTTCCGTTATTTCGTGGCAGTCGCCGAGCGAGCAACGTTTCGCCCACGCCGCCTTGCGTCTCGGCATCACGCCGCCGACGCTCGCGCATTAGATCAAAAAACTTGAAAGCTGGCTCGGCGCGAATGCATCCGCGGGAAGCGGCGTGTCGTCGCACCGACTAGACGCCTTCGTTGCCGCCGATGCGAAGAATTGGGCCAAGGCGGTCAAATTCTCTGGCGCGAAGGTCGATTGATATCGACAGACTGGACTGCTTGGTCGGCCCTTCGGACCTCCCGGCAATCACGCGACGCCATTGCGGCATGCGCGGCGTCGCGGCACACTCCGGCGCTACGCCCGGAGGCAGCGATGATCGTCGATGCGCAGGGTTCCTCTCTGGAAAGCCGACACGCCGGAGCGGCCGTGGCTGCCGAACCGCGTGGCGCAGCTGCCGGAGCCATTCACCATTCGCGTCGGATTCGATCAGCGAACGAGTGAACATGCACAGCAATGACGGCACACTGAATCAGCCTAATCCCATCACAAAATTAAAACCAAAAAGCGGATGGCCAAAATTCTTCTGACTCGCCACGGTCACGTCCAAGGCATCGAGCCTGAGCGTTTCCGCGGCCGCGAACCGCTCGAGCTGACTGAGCGAGGCCACGCCCAAGCGGCGGCGGTCGCGCGCCGCATCGCCGAAGGCTGGCGGGTACGCAAGATCTACACCAGCCCGATGAAGCGCTGCGTCGACACCGGCGCCGCCATCGCCAAGGCCGCCGGCGCCGCCGCCGAGATTTGCGACGATCTCAACGATATCGATTACGGCGCCTGGCAGTTCAAGACGCTGGCCTACGCCAGGAAAGACCATCCGGATTTGTTTGCCGCCTGGTTTGCTACTCCGCAGCTCGTTCGTTTTCCCGGCGGCGAGTCGCTGCAAGACGTCGCCGCGCGCGCCGCCAATGCGCTGCGTTTCGTGCTGACGCGCCACGCCCGCGACACTATCGTGCTGGTCGGACACGACAGCGTCAATCGGGCGCTGCTCCTGCAATTGCTCGGCCTGCCGTTCTCGGCCTATCGCCGTCTCGATCAGGCGCCGTGCTGTCTCAACGAGATAGACATTAACGGCGGCGACGTTTGCATCGTTCGCCTCAACGAGACCCATCACCTCGATCAGCTGACAACGAACGCGCCCGCTCGCCGCAAGAAGTCGACGTGAGCGCCATGTCTTCCGACACCAAATCTTCTGACGCCAAATCTCTCAGCGCCAAACCTTCCGACGCCAAGTCCTTCATCGGCCGTTCAGTCCCGAGGCTCGAAGACCCGCCGCTCGTCACCGGCCGCGGCCTGTTTGCCGGCGACGTTTCGTTTGCTCATCAGCTGCACACGCGCGTGGTGCGCTCGACCTGCCCGCACGGCCGCATCGTTGCGATCGACGCCGCCGCGGCGCGCACGGCGCGCGGCGTCGTTGCGGTATGGACCTCAGCCGACGTCGCCGATATTCCGCCGATCGATTTCCGCCTCACCCGCGTCGAAGGTTTGGAACCGTATCGCCAGCCGATTCTCGCGGAAAAGCACGTGCGTTACGTCGGCGAACCGATCGCGGTGGTGTTTGCGACCGATCCTTATCTTGCCGAGGACGCCGCCGATCTGGTCGCAGCCGAATACGACGAATTGCCGGCGTTGCTCGCGGCCGATGCGCCGCCCGGCGAGTTCAGTCCCGGCCGCTCGACTGAAGTCGCTCTGGTGCAAAAGAGCTTTGGCGATGTCGAGGCTGCCTTCGCCAACGCGCAAAAAATCGTCGCGCTCGATCTCGCCATCGGCCGCCACTCCGGCGTGCCGCTGGAGACCCGCGGTGCCATCGCCCGCGAGCACCGCGGCATTCTTGAGCTGCACGGCGCCGCCAAGGTGCTGCATTGGAACCGGGACAGCCTCGCCCGCATGCTCGGCCGCGCCCCCTCCTCCATGCATCTGCACGAAGGCCATGTCGGCGGCGGCTTCGGCGTGCGCGGCGAACTGTATCCCGAGGACGTGCTGGTCTGCCTCGGCGCGCTCCGCCTCAAGCGGCCGGTGAAATGGATCGAGGACCGGCGCGAGCATCTCTTGGCGACCAATCATTCGCGTCAGCAGCTGTTTCGGGTGCGCGCGGCGGTCGATGCCGGCGGCCGCCTCTCCGCCATCGACGGCGAATTTTTTCACGACCAGGGCGCCTATGTGCGCACCCACGCCGCCACCGTGCCCGATCTCGCCGCCGCCATGCTGCCCGGCCCCTATCGGCTCGACGCCTACCGCATGGTCGGCCGCATCCGGCTCACCAACAAGACGCCGTGCGGCACCTACCGCGCGCCCGGTCGCTACGAGAGCACGTTCGTGCGCGAGCGGCTGATGGACGCGATCGCGGCAAAACTTTCGCTCGATCCGATCGAAATTCGCCGCCGCAATCTGATCGCCAAAACCGAAATGCCGTATGCCCGTACCATGGGCACGCTCGGCACCGAGCTGACTTACGATTCCGGCGATTATGCCGGGCTGCTCGACAAAGCGTTGGCGACAAGCGGCTGGCAAAAGCTGCAAGACGAACTGCGCCAGCGCCGCGCCCGCGGCGAGGCGGTCGGCGCCGGACTCGCCATGTTCGTGGAAAAGAGCGGGCTCGGGCCGTATGACGGCGTGCGCATCAGCGTCGATGAGAGCGGCGCGGTGGAGATTGTTTCGGGCTCGGCGTCGGTCGGCCAGGGTATGGAAACCGCGCTGGCACAAATCTGCGCCGACACGCTTGGCGTCGATTACGCCCGCGTGCGCGTGGTGCACGGCCAGACCGATCGTATTGCGTTCGGCCTCGGCGCCTTCGCCTCGCGCGTCACGGTGATGACCGGTGAAGCGACGCGCATTGCCGCGACCAAACTGCGCGCCAAGGCGCTCGCCGCCGCTGCTTCGCTGTTGCAGAGCAAGCCGGAAGCGCTCGACGTCAACGACGGCCAGGTCGTGAGTAGCGCCTTGCCGCAAGGGCCCTCGATCGCGCTCGGCGCCGTGGCGCGAGCGCTGGGGCCGGCGTCAAAAATTCTCGGCGACGCGTCGCCCGGCCTCACCGCCGAAGGCTGGGTCGAGCAAAGCCACATGGCGTATCCGTACGGCGTCCACGTCGCGGTGGTGCGCATCGATCGCGACACCGGCGGCGTCGCGATCGAGCGCTACGTCGTCGCCTACGACATCGGCCGGGCCGTCAACCCGATGCTGGTCGAAGGCCAGATTGCCGGCGGCTTGGCACAAGGCCTTGGCGGCGCGTTGTTCGAGGAGTTTCTCTATGACGCGCGGGGCGAGCCGCTCTCCGTCAGCTTCGCCGATTATCTGATGCCGACCGCGCGCGAAGTCCCGCGCGTTGCAGTTTTGATCAGCGAAGACGCGCCGAGCCCGCTCAATCCGCTCGGGCTCAAGGGCGCCGGCGAAGGTGGCGCCAATCCGGTCGGCGCCGCCATCGCGGCGGCAATCGACGACGCGCTCGGCCAGCCCGGCGCGGTCACGCAGCTGCCAGTGACGCCGCAGCGCCTGCGCGCGCTGCTCCGGCGGGACGTTTCAGCTCCAAACGACGGGCTCATCGATAAAATATAAAAATCATAACCTTGCAGGCGATGTCGTGCCGCCGCTAGGTTCGTTGTCGTGGTTAGGCGAGGTTTTCGGTGTATCGCGGTTTGCCGATAGTGGTGGCGCTGTTGCTGGCCGGTTGTGCCGGAACCGCGACCGACCGGCCGCAGGCTCAAGCTCCCGCCGCCGGCGCCCAGCAAACCGCCGCAGCGGCTCCGCAACCGGACGACGACACGATTTGCCGATCGAAGGGCTATGCGCCCGGCTCATCCCCCTATGCTCAGTGCCGCAAGCAGCTCGACGCCCAGCACGCCCGAGAGCTCAAAGACGATCCGGATTCGTCTTCTTGGACGCCCAGCAGGGAGAACGTCGTCAGAGGCCTGCTCGGGCGGCAACCGGAAGGATTTTAACGCACCGCCAGGCCGCCGGCTCGTTGCGCGCATACGCCTGTGCGCTGCAGCAGCGCCGCTGATCGACGCGCCAGGATTCGGGTGGTTTCGCGCTGCGGCGCTTCTTACATCGGCCTTAGCATGCGCAGCGATGCGCAGGAGGCCCGCGATGAGAACGGCTGTTCTGAAGTCCAGCAAGGCCGAACAAGCAGCTGACATCGATCGGTACGACTGGGGTGAAATCGGCACCAACCTGAATGCGTTCGGCGCCGCCGTCCTGCCGAACGTGTTGACGCCGCCCGAGTGTGAGGAAATCGCCGGGCTGTATGCGCAGGAAAAATATTTCCGCAGTCACATTCACATGGCGCGCCACGGTTTTGGCCGGGGCGAGTATCGCTACTTCAAATATCCGCTGCCGCCGCGCATCGCCGCGTTGCGCACCGCGCTTTATCCGCACGTCGCGCCGATCGCCAATGCATGGAACGAGCGGATGAAGCTCGACACACGCTATCCGCAACGGCATGCCGATTATCTGAAGCTCTGCCACGATGCCGGCCAGATGCGGCCGACACCGTTGTTGCTGCAATACGACCCCGGCGACTTCAATTGTTTGCACCAGGATCTTTACGGCGAACTGGCGTTCCCGCTGCAGGTCACGGTGTTGCTCTCAAAACCTGACGGCGATTTCACCGGCGGCGAATTCGTCCTGACCGAGCAGCGGCCGCGCATGCAGAGCCGCGTCGAAGTGGTGCCGCTCAATCAGGGCGACGCCGTGCTGTTCGCCGTTCACAATCGCCCGGTGCAGGGCAGCAAAGACGCCTACCGGGTCAACATGCGCCACGGGGTGAGCCGCATCCGGTCCGGCCGCCGCCACACCCTCGGCATCATTTTTCACGACGCGAAGTGAAATTTGGCTGATGCCTCAGTGGTCATTCCGGATCGCGGCGAAGCGTCGAGTCAAACGCGCTTGCGTTAAGCGCGAGTGAGCCCGCGCGCTGCGGCGCCGAGCGCTTCGACCGCTGCGTCGCCGGCATCGAAGATTGCCAGGATGCGGCACGGGCAGGATTCCAGGCCCTCGTAGCGCCATGGAAACGCGCCGATGATGCAGCGCTGGCCCAGCACGCTTTCGATGTCGCCGCCCAGATTCTCGGCGTGCAGCAAACCTTCCTGGAAGGCGTAATTGTGGAACGGAAAAATGTCCTGGCGGACTTTTCGCCCCGAACGTTTATGCACGTACTCGAAGGTGCCGAAATAATCCGCCGGCGTCTTGCCCATGATCTGCTCGAATTCGCGGGCGATGTCGGGGCGCATGTTGCGGATCGACGTGTTCATCGGATGGTCGCACGAGCCGGTGTCCATGCCGAACCATTTTATTTTCTTTTGCAGCATCCATTCCAAGGTGGCGAGCGTCGGGCCGGGGTGGTAGCAGAAATAGCGCACCAGATCCTGCCGGCTCTGGCCTTCGTAATATTTGTGCCAGCCGGTGTGCAGGATGAGGATGTCGCCTTCGCGGATGTCGACGCCGGACTGTTCGATCATCTGCGGCGTGATCGCGGTCCAGTCGCTCAGCTGCGGCGCGAGGTCAACGACGACGCCGCGATTGACCAGAAAATCGAGCGGCAGCGAGGCCATGTCGCCGGTGCGGCCGTCGGTGGCGTGCATGGCGCCGTCGAAATGCGTGCCGGCATGGAGCGATGTCTCGATGCGCTGCGCGACGATGCCCTGGGTCTGCAGGTTCTGCGCGTAATACATCTTGTTGCCGGCATAGCCGACCCAGCCGGGCGTGTGGATGCTCATCACATGAGACAGATCGACGATTTTCATGGTGCGCCGTTTTCTTGGAGCGGGGTGGGATCTACTGATTCAATATATCGCGCTCGCAATGCCCGCTAATGACCGACGGCAGACATTGAAGCCCCAGATTCCGCCGAATGCGGGAAAGGCGCCACACCCTCGATCTCGCAGAGCTGCGTCACCGGCGCCGGCAGCGCGGCGCCAACGTCATCGTAGCCGGTGACGCGCAGCGTGCCGCTCGCCGGACAGAGCGCAACGGCAAGTCGGGTATAGGGATTGAGCACGGGTGCGCAGAGCCAGCCGAACGAGCGATCCGTCATCGGGCCGGCCCAGCCAGCGAGCGTCTCGCGGCGGGCGCAGCTATAGCTCGTGGCCTCCTCGTAGCTGCTGGTCAGAAAGCGGCGAATGCCGATCCGCCCTTCCCAGTGTGGCCGCTGCGGCACCCAATCGTTGGCGGCGCTGGTGTCATGCTGCCGCGTGACAAACTCGGTCTCGGTGCGCTCGATTACGCACCGCTCGCCGGCACCGCAGCCGACAAGCGTGAAGATGGCGGGACGCGCAACGGGCGTCGATTCCAGCATCCGTTTGGCCGCGCCGTAATCGCCGCAGCGTTCGAAGACCAGGCGCAGCAACTGGTCCGGCGGCAGCCGGCCCTTGTCCACCCAGGTCGCGACTGCATTGACCGCAAGGTCGCATAGCCGCAACCAGCGATGATGGAAGCGGCGTCGCAGCGGCGCCTGATTGAGGCAGGCGGCAAAGCGCGCCGGCGCCATCGCGGTGAGCGCACCGACATAGCCGGGCCAGGTGATGCTGAAAAACTCGCCGGCTTCGCCGCGCATATGCGCTACTTCGACGT